>NZ_JBQKLL010000002.1:0-254128 GCF_052116245.1 Blautia sp. Sow4_E7 | reverse complement strand
TGGAGCATTCCTGATGACGTGCTGGTAACACGACATCATAAAGGGAATGCTCTTTTTCTTTCTATAGATTTATGGTCATTATAACCGTCTGTTCATGGACTGGCAAGCCCGGTAGCTTTCGGATAAAAAACGGTAGCTATAACACTTACATTCGGGAACTGTCAAAGCAAATTACAGCCAGATTGCATTGTGAAGATTATTCAGACAATGCACTGGAAAAGGCTCGTGCCTGCTATAATTTTGTAACAAAGAATGTACGCTATTCTTTCATGCCAGCCTATTTCAGCCAGGAAAACATTGCGGATAACTGTGCAAAGAATCTATATGGAGACTGCGGTGTGCAGACCTTGTTATTTATCACTTTGTGCCGATGTGCTGGTGTTCCTGCCAAGTGGGAGAGTGGCTGGGCAGCAGAGCCAGGCTTTTGTGGAGCCCACGACTGGGCAAGATTTTATGTGGAGCCTTATGGCTGGCTGTATGCAGATGTTTCTTATGGCGGGGACGCTGCATCACTGGGAAATGAAGACAGAAGACAATTTTATTTCGGTAATCTGGATCCTTTCCGAATGAGCACCAACACCGCATTCCAGGCGGATTTTGATGTTCCCAAGGAAGGCTTCCGCGCAGATCCATACGATAACCAGGTTGGTGAGATGGAGGTAAATGGACGCGGTCTGGAGTACGGGGCGTTTGTAAGAAGGAAAGAAGTACTATTCTGCGAGAAATAAAACACATTAACTATGACCGATAAAGCAGCTTCTGAAAATATTCGGAAGCTGTTTTGTTATCCGGAAATATAGAAACAGAAGAGAACAGCAGTATGAAAAAACAGCCCCCGGAGATTTTCCAGGAGCTGTTTTCTAAGATAAGGGAAACAAAAATGTAGTAAGATGTCAAAAATTTAATTACTCTTCGTGAGTATCCTGTAAAGCCAGGTAGCCTTCCTCGCCAGTTCTGATCTTCACAACGTTTTCGATATCGTATACGAAAACTTTTCCATCACCGATCTGACCGGTATGAAGAACTTTCTTGGCTGTTTCGATCACTTTCTGAACCGGAACAAGGCTGACAACGATTTCAATCTTAACCTTCGGCAGCAGGTTCATATCCATCTCAACACCACGGTAGTAAGCAGGAGCACCTTTCTGAACACCACAGCCAAGTACGTTTGTAATGGTGATACCAGTGACACCGATCTCATTCATGGCCTGCATGAACTCTTCCAGCTTGTTCTGACGGGTGATGATCACAACCTTTGTAAGCTTATGAACACCGTCTGCCGGGATTTCCGGAACAAATTCAGCTGGAGCAGAAGGTCTGGAAACTGTGGTAAATTCTCTGGATGTTCCCATTGGAGTCGGAACAGCAGCAACTGCGTCGCGGATCGCAAATCCATCGTATGCACTTGCAAGACCATGCTCTTTGATGTCAAGACCCTGGATCTCTTCCTCAGCGGATACACGAAGTCCAATGGTATGTTTGATTACCTGGAAAATAATGGTCATGGTAACGACTACCCAGGCGATTGTGATCAGCATACCAACAAGCTGTACCCCAAATCCGTGGAAACCGCCGCCAACCAGAAGACCTTTCCAGTCTGTACCAGCACCGTCGGAGAAAAGACCAACTGCAAGAGTACCAAATGCACCGTTTAAGCCGTGAACACCAACAGCACCAACCGGATCGTCAACTTTTAATACCTTATCAATAAATTCAATACCAAATACAACTACAAAACCAGCTATAATACCGATAATAGCTGCGGAAGCAGGAGATACGGTATCACATCCTGCTGTGATTGCAACAAGTCCTGCAAGAGAACCGTTCAGGGACATGGAAACATCTGGTTTTTTGTAACGAACCCATGTAATAAGCATAACGGTTACCGTTGCTACAGCTGCTGCAAGGTTTGTGGTAACAAAGATTTTTCCTGCACTTACAATTGCATCGCCTTCCATGGATACGGTGGAAGCGCCGTTGAAACCAAACCAGCAGAACCAGAGGATGAACACACCAAGTGCACCAACTGTCAGGTTGTGGCCAGGGATTGCTTTTGATTTGCCATCTTTGGAGTATTTTCCGATACGAGGTCCAAGGATAAGGGCACCGATAAAGGCTGCAACACCACCTACCATATGTACAGCACAGGAACCTGCAAAATCGTGGAAGCCCATCTGGCTGATAAAGCCGCCGCCCCAGATCCAGTGACCGGAAATCGGATAAACCACAAGGCTGATCATAAGACTGTATACACAGTAGGATGAAAACTTGGTTCTCTCAGCCATTGCACCGGAAACGATGGTAGCAGAAGTAGCACAGAAGACAGTCTGGAAAATCAGGAAAGCCCAGAAAGGAACGCCATCTGGAAGCATTGCACTTCCGTAGTTTGCCTCTGAAGCAAGTCCGCCGATCTTTCCGAAAAAGCCATTTCCGGCTCCGAACATGATACCGAAACCGACGATCCAGAAGGCCGGGGTTCCGATACAGAAGTCCATCAGGTTTTTCATGATAATGTTACCTGCGTTTTTTGCTCTGGTGAAACCAGTTTCTACCATTGCAAATCCGGCCTGCATGAAGAAGACCAGCGCGGCACCAACAAGTACCCAGATCGTGTTTACTGCTGAATAATCCATAATAATTTCCTCCCTCGTTTCGCACTTTTCGAAAAGCTCCGAAATTGCGCTTATAAATATCAAAAAGGGCGAAAGAGAAAACACCTATCTGTTTTTCCTTTCGCGCCTTTACGATCATGGTTATTGTCTGCGTCAGCAGAAATATTCAATTGTATAATATGTAAAACAGGGGATATCCGTATCGTGTGATTAATGGATGAGGAAATCGATAATGAATTATGAAGTAGAGTTTCATAATAGATATCCCCTGTGTTTACCAGTGTGAGAAACCGATTCCGAAAAGGAAAAGTTTCTTTAGGATTCTCCTCTGAAAATCCGATTAGATGTAGAAGAGAAGTTTTCCATATGTAGGATATGGAAGCAGGTCATCCGGAATGAGAGTTTCAGCCTCATCAGCAGATTTTCTAAGTTCCTCCATGTCCTCAAGCACTTCGCTCTGATACAGCTTAGCATTTTCCAGAACATCCTCAGTTGCTCTTGCTTTTGCAGTATCTGCTTTCAGCTTCTCAAGACCTTTTGTCATAGCATCCTGAAGTTCGGAAAGTTTGGTAATAAGAGCTGTTTCACTCTCACAGGTGATTCCAGGAACAACAGAAGCTTTCAGGCTTGCTGTGCTTGCAATTTCTTCGATATAAGACATAACAGATGGAAGAAGGTCTTTCTGAACCATTTCAACCATTGTGTTAGATTCGATGTTGATGGTCTTGGAGTAGTTCTCAAGCCAGATCTCATAACGGGAGTGAAGCTCCTCGCTGGTGAAAATGCTGTGCTTTGTGAACAGGTCGATATTTTTCTGTGCGATCCACATCGGAAGAGCATCCGGAGTAGATTTCAGGTTGTAAAGGCCACGTTTTTCAGCCTCTTCAATCCACTCATCTGTATAACCGTTGCCATTGAAGATCACACGTTTGTGTTTCTTGATGGCTCTCTTGATCAGTTCGTGAACTGCATGCTCCATATCTTCCGGAGCTACACCTTCCAGTTCTTTTGCAAACTGGTCAAGTGCCTCGGCAACAGCTGTGTTTAATACGATATTCGGGTTTGCAACAGAAGCAGCAGAACCAAGCATACGGAACTCGAATTTGTTTCCGGTAAATGCAAATGGTGAAGTACGGTTTCTGTCAGTATTGTCTTTTACAAAGTGCGGCAGAACAGTTGCTCCGATATCCATCTGTACAGCACCGTGAGAAGTAAAGTAAGTATCATTTTCGATAGATTTCAGAACCTCGGTAAGCTCATCACCCAGGAAAATAGATACAACTGCTGGCGGAGCCTCGTTGGCACCAAGTCTGTGATCGTTTCCGGCGCTTGCAACGGAGATACGGAGAAGATCAGCATATTCATCAACGGCTTTAATAACTGCCATTAAGAATACCAGGAACTGAATGTTCTCAACTGGTGTTTTTCCGGGATCCAGAAGGTTTACACCGTCATCTGTGATCATGGACCAGTTGTTGTGCTTACCACTTCCGTTGATTCCCTCGAAAGGTTTCTCATGAAGGAGGCAAACCAGATCGTGTTTGTCAGCTACCTTTTTCATAACTTCCATGGTTAACTGGTTGTGGTCAACAGCTACGTTAGTAGTATCGAATACAGGAGCCAGCTCATGCTGTGCAGGAGCAACTTCGTTGTGTTTTGTTTTTGCAGGAATGCCAAGCTTCCAGAGCTCTACGTCAAGGTCGTGCATGTAAGCTGCAACCTTTGGCTTCAGGGTTCCGAAATAGTGATCTTCCATTTCCTGTCCCTTAGGAGCCGGAGCGCCAAGTAAGGTACGTCCGCAGAATACAAGGTCTTTTCTTTCTTTATAAAGTTCCTTTGGAATCAGGAAGTATTCCTGCTCAGGTCCTACAGTAGTGGAAACATGTTTGATTCCTTTGTTTCCAAGAATGTGGAGCATGTTGACTGCTGCTTTATTTAAGGTATCCATGGAGCGAAGAAGAGGAGTCTTTTTATCAAGAGCCTCGCCGCTGTATGAACAGAAAGCAGTAGGAATGTAAAGGGTTCCATCTTTAATGAAAGCTGGTGATGTAGGATCCCATGCTGTATAGCCTCTTGCTTCGAAAGTAGCACGAAGACCACCGGATGGGAAACTGGATGCATCCGGCTCGCCTTTTACAAGCTCTTTACCGGAGAAATCCATGATCACCTGTCCATCGCCTGTTGGAGAAATGAAGCTGTCGTGTTTCTCAGCGGTTACGTTTGTCATAGGCTGGAACCAATGTGTATAATGAGTAGCACCGTTCTCAATGGCCCATTCTTTCATAGCGACTGCAACGGAGTTGGCAACGTCAAGCTCCAGATGAGTACCATTTTCGATGGTCTTTTTCAGTGCCTTGTACATGTCCTTTGGTAATTTACTGCGCATGATTCTGTCGTTGAAAACAAGACTTCCATAAATCTCGGGAATATTCTGTGTCATAACGGATACGCTCCTTTCACTTTTCATGTCTTTCTTCATCCTGATTATTTTTGATAAAAGAAAAAGGCACCTTGGATCCATTTCTGTAATCCAAAGCGCCTTTGCTTTATGTCCTGTAGTATACTCAAAAAAATTCGTATGTCAATAGTTTTTTTGAAAAAAATTCCAAAAAGATTTTGCGATTGACTGAAAAAAGTTCTTGTTCAAATTTGGTTTAGCGTACTTGACAAATGGACTTCTTCCATTATAATTTTTTATGTTTACTGAAAAATATACTCAGTACCGAGGAGGAAAACAAATGGCGGAGATTAAAGAAGAGTGCGGTGTCTTCGGAATCTATGATCTGGATGGAAATGATGTGACATCTTCTATTTATTATGGTCTTACTTCCCTGCAGCACCGTGGTCAGGAGGCCTGTGGCCTGGCAGTATCAGATACCAAGGGACCCATTGGAAATGTAAAGTTTCACAAGGATCTGGGATTGGTAAGCGAGGTGCTTCGCGAAGATACACTTCATAAGATGAGTGGTGATATTGGAATCGGACATGTACGTTATTCTACAACAGGGGCGTCTGTTGCAGAGAATGCACAGCCTCTGGTTTTATCTTATGTAAAAGGAAGTCTGGCACTGGCACATAATGGAAACCTTGTGAATACAAAGGCGCTGAAATGGGAACTGATCCAGAGCGGAGCGGTTTTTCACACCACCACAGATTCAGAAGTGATCGCATTCCATGTAGCAAGAGAACGAGTACATACCAGCTGTGTAGAAGAAGCAGTCTTAAATACAGCCAAGAAGCTGCAAGGAGCATATGGGCTTGTGATCATGAGTCCCCGTAAGCTGATCGGAGTGCGTGATCCTTATGGTTTAAAGCCACTCTGTCTTGGAAAAAGAGACAACGCCTATGTACTGGCTTCTGAGAGCTGCGCCCTTACTTCAGTAGGTGCTGAGTTTATCCGTGATATTGAACCGGGCGAGATGATCACCATCAGCCGTAAAGGGGTAAAGTCTGATAAGACCCTTGCCAGTATGGTAAAAACCCGGGCCCACTGTGTTTTTGAATATATTTATTTTGCAAGACTGGACAGCACTCTGGACGGCGTAAAGGTCTATGATGCCCGTATCCGCGGTGGCAAATCCCTTGCAAAATCCTATCCTGTAGAAGCGGATCTTGTTACCGGTGTTCCGGAATCCGGAATTCCTGCTGCAAAGGGATTTTCTGAGGAATCCGGCATTCCATTCGGATTTGCATTTTATAAGAATTCTTATATCGGCAGAACCTTTATCAAACCAACCCAGAAAGAAAGAGAGTCCAGCGTTCATCTGAAGCTGAGCGTGCTGGAGGCTGTTGTAAAGGGCAAACGTATTGTGCTTGTGGACGATTCTATTGTCCGTGGAACCACCATTGCCAACCTAATCTGTATGCTGAAGGAGGCAGGCGCTCTTGAAGTGCATGTAAGGATCAGTTCCCCGCCGTTTTTACACCCCTGCTATTTCGGAACTGATGTGCCAAGCAACGACCAGCTGATCGCAGCCCAGCATTCCACAGAGGAGATCCGAAAGATGATCGGAGCCGATTCCCTTGGCTATATGGAGATCGATTATCTGGAAGGCATGGCAGGAGGACTTCCTATTTGTAAAGCATGCTTTGACGGCAAATATCCTATGGAAATTCCAGATGAGAATAATTTACAAAATGACTTTGAAATTCACAAGATATAAGAGAAAAAATTTCATTTGTACGGACTGTCCTAGAACGTCCATAACAATAAAATAGTCTATAATTAACAAAATACCGATTGTAAATTTGTACAATCGGTATATTTATGTCCGAAATGTTACAAAAAAGTATACAAGAAAAAACTTGACAAAAATCGCGAGCTGGTGCATAATTTGCCTCAATCAAGGGAAAACGTTTTCAAACTTTCCCTTGATCAGAAAAGGAAACCAATATTCCTGTAGAACAGAAAGGGTGATAACGATGTGTCAGAAGCAGATCAAGCTGAATGCAACGGAGGATGTGAAAGAGTTCGTTAAAGCAGCAGGTAAATGTGATTTTGACATAGATATTTTCTACAACAGAATCATCATTGATGCAAAATCCATTCTGGGAGTTCTGAGCATGGATCTTACACGGGTTCTTACTGTACAGTGCCATGGAGAGAGCAAGGAATTTAACCGTACATTACAGAAGTTTGCCGTTGCCTAACCACCGCAGTCGCGAACTGGAACCCCCCACGGTGCCCCACATTACAATCGTAAAAAACAGATATTGCCGGGAACGACTTAAAATATGCGACAACATGGCATCCCGACAACATCTGTTTTTTTATTTATTAAAATTGCTATTTAGTGGGTTAAAAGTTCTTCAGGAGGGACGCATTCGGACAATGGGTATTACTCACTCACCGGCGCAACGCTACGATGAACTAATCGCTAACTGCGACTAAGGAGTTCCGGAGAGCCGTCACTCCTAAGTCTTCGTAAGCGCTGGATTTCATCTACGCTAAGGGCGCGCCTGAAATGGTTCGCTGGAGTAATACCCATTGCCCGAACGCTGTGTACTGGCTGAAACTGGTACATAGGAACTTTTATCAGGTGGGGCGCTTCGAGTGTTGGTTTCCCTATAATTTATTGACAATGATAGTTTTTGAATTTCCCCTGCCAGTAACCAGCGATTTTGCAATGTATATTCATGTAGCCGTGCATTTTAGGAGCGGGTTTAGTGGAGGTGAGATCCGATGGTTACGAAGACTTAGGCGCGAAGGCTCTCCTGAGCGTCTTAGTCGTAGTTACCAGCTAGCTCACCGGAACGCCTGGACGCACGGCGGTGAATATACATTGTAAAAGCGCGTCCGGGGAACCAGCACACTAAATAACAAAAAAGTGGATTGACAAAGCCAAAAAAATGATTTATTATATAGCATATTTTTGAATAAGAATTTGTTTTGACAAAGGCGTCAAAGAGAGATAGACAGGTTAAGTGCCCCCTAATCCTCCTCTTTGACGCCTTTTTTACATATCAGCACATCAAAAGCAATTGGAGGAGGAAATCGAGAAATGGCAGTAAAATACGTTTTTGTTACTGGCGGTGTTGTGTCAGGGTTGGGAAAAGGAATCACGGCAGCTTCATTAGGAAGACTTTTAAAAGCAAGAGGCTTCCAGGTAACCATGCAGAAATTTGATCCCTACATCAACATTGACCCGGGAACCATGAACCCCATTCAGCATGGAGAAGTCTTCGTAACCGACGACGGAACCGAGACCGACCTGGACCTTGGCCACTACGAACGATTCATTGATGAAAGTCTGGATAAAAATTCCAACGTCACAACCGGAAAAATCTATTGGTCCGTTCTGCAAAAGGAACGTCACGGAGACTTCGGCGGAGGAACCGTACAGGTTATCCCTCATATTACAAATGAGATCAAAAGCCGTTTCTACCGTGCCAAATCCCCGGATGAAGACCGGATCGCCATCATAGAGGTAGGCGGAACCGTAGGAGACATTGAAAGCCAGCCATTCCTGGAATCCATCCGTCAGTTCCAGCACGACGTGGGACATGAAAACGCCATCCTCATTCACGTAACCCTGATCCCATACTTAAAAGCCTCCGGCGAGATGAAAACCAAGCCAACACAGGCCAGCGTAAAAGAACTTCAGGGAATGGGAATCCAGCCAGACGTTCTGGTATGCAGAAGCGAATATCCGCTGACGGATGACCTGCGAGCAAAGATCGCCCTGTTCTGCAACGTACCGGTAAGCCACGTACTTCAGAACCTGGACGTAGAATATTTATATGAAGCACCACTTGCCATGGAGCGTGAGAAACTGGCCGACGTGGTTATGCAGTCCCTTGGACTTGAGAAGAGAAAACCAGACCTTACCGACTGGGAAGCAATGGTAGAAAATCTCCGCCATCCAGACAAAACCGTAAACATTGCCATGGTAGGAAAATATACCCAGCTTCACGACGCATACCTGAGCGTAGTAGAAGCACTGAAACACGGCGGAATCGCCTGCAAAGCAAAAGTTGAGATCACCTGGATCGATTCCGAAGAGCTGAACGAGAAAAACCTGGACCAGAGACTTTACCAGGTAGACGGAATCCTGGTACCAGGCGGCTTCGGCGGAAGAGGAACAGAAGGAATGATCCTGGCTGCCCAGTATGCCCGTGTACACAAGATCCCATACCTTGGAATCTGTCTTGGAATGCAGATGGCAATTGTGGAATTTGCCCGCCACGTTCTTGGCTATGAAGATGCCAACAGCATTGAGCTGGCTCCGGAGACCACCCATCCGGTGATCGCCCTGATGCCAGACCAGGAGGATATAGAAGACCTTGGAGGAACCCTTCGTCTTGGAAGCTATCCATGTGTCCTGGCAGATGATTCCTTATCATTGAAGCTCTTTGGACAGAAAGAGATCCAGGAACGTCACAGACATCGTTATGAAGTAAACAATGCATATAGAAAAGAATTAGCAGAAAAAGGAATGACCATTGCCGGAACCTCTCCGGACGGTCATATTGTGGAAATGATCGAGATTCCGTCCCATCCGTTCTTTGTAGGAACCCAGGGCCATCCGGAATTTAAATCAAGACCAAACCATGCACACCCGCTGTTCCGTGGATTTGTCCAGGCAGCGGCAGAGAAAAGCAAAAAAGAGGAAACTCTTAATCAACAATAGAAAGGATGAGGAAAATGAAAGAAGTGAGAAAGGAAAGGCAGGGACTTTACCGCCAGGAATTTGAACATGACAATTGTGGAATCGGAGCAGTTGTCAATATCAAAGGAAAAAAATCCCACGACACAGTTGCCAACGCATTACGGATTGTAGAGAATCTGGACCACCGCGCCGGTAAAGATGCAGAAGGAAAAACCGGTGACGGCGTTGGTATCCTTCTTCAGATCTCCCATAAATTTTTCAAGAAAGCATGTAAAAAAGAGGGAATCGAGCTGGGACAGGAAAGAGAATATGGTATTGGCCAGTTCTTTTTCCCGCAACATGAGATCAAACGTGCCCAGGCGAAAAAAATGTTCGAGATCATCGTGGAAAAAGAAGGTCTGGAATTCCTTGGCTGGAGAGAAGTTCCGGTAGTGCCGGAGGTCCTTGGACATAAAGCCAGAGAGTGCATGCCGTATATTATGCAGGCTTTTATCAAGAAACCTGAGGATATGGAAAAGGGTCTGGAATTTGACCGTAAGCTGTACATTGCCCGCCGTGAATTTGAGCAGAGTAATGACAACACCTACGTATGTTCCATGAGCAGCCGTACCATCGTCTACAAAGGTATGTTCCTGGTTGGACAGCTTCGTACATTTTTCTCTGATCTTCAGAGCCCGGACTATGAGTCCGCCATTGCGCTGGTACATTCCCGTTTCAGTACCAACACAAACCCAAGCTGGGAGAGAGCACATCCGAACAGATTGATCGTGCACAACGGTGAGATCAACACCATCCGCGGAAATGCAGATAAAATGCTGGCAAGAGAGGAAAACATGGAGTCTCCTTACTTAGAAGGCGAAATGCAGAAGATCCTTCCGGTAGTAAACAGAAACGGTTCCGACTCAGCCATGCTTGACAATACCTTGGAATTCCTTACCATGAGCGGTATGGATCTTCCACTTGCTGTGATGATCACCATTCCGGAGCCATGGGCAAATAACGACACCATTTCCCAGGAAAAACGTGATTTCTACCAGTATTATGCAACTATGATGGAGCCATGGGATGGCCCTGCTTCCATTCTTTTCTCAGATGGAGATGTGATGGGTGCAGTTCTTGACCGAAATGGTCTTCGTCCATCCAGATATTACGTAACCTCTGATGGATGCATGATCCTTTCCTCTGAGGTTGGGGTTCTGCCGGTACCAGAAGAGAAGATCGTGTTAAAAGAGCGTCTTCATCCTGGAAAAATGCTTCTGGTAGATACTGTCCAGGGCAAGATCATGGACGACAATGAATTAAAGGAAATGTACGCAAAGAAACAGCCATATGGTGAGTGGCTGGACAGCAATCTGGTACATTTAAAAGATATTAAGATTCCAAACGAAAGAATGGAAGAATATACAGAAGAACAGCGTTCTCGTCTGCAGAAGGCATTTGGTTATACTTATGAGCAGTACCGTACCTCCATCCGCAACATGGCATTAAACGGCGCGGAGAGCATTGGAGCTATGGGTGTAGATACACCTCTGGCAGTATTTTCCAAACAGAACCGTCCTTTATTCGACTATTTCAAACAGCTTTTTGCCCAGGTAACCAACCCGCCGATCGATGCCATCCGTGAGGAGATCGTAACCAGCACCAGCGTTTACGTTGGAAAAGACGGAAACCTTCTGGAGCAGATCCCGGAGAACTGCAAGGTATTAAAGATCAACAATCCGATCCTTACCAATACGGATATGCTGAAAATCAAAGAGATGAACCATGAAGGCTTTAAGGTGGCAGTTGTTTCTACCCTTTACTATAAGAGCACAAAGCTGGAGCGTGCCATTGACCGTCTGTTTGTAGAGGTTGACAAAGCTTATAGAGACGGCGCCAATATTCTGGTTCTTTCTGACAGAGGCGTGGACGAAAACCATATGCCGATCCCGTCCCTGCTTGCAGTTTCTGCTGTGCACCAGCACCTTGTAAAAACCAAAAAGAGTACTTCCCTTGCCATTATTCTGGAGTCCGGCGAGCCAAGAGAGGTTCATCATTTTGCCACTCTTCTTGGCTATGGTGCAAGTGCAGTCAACCCATACCTGGCACTTGAGACCATCCATGAGCTGATCGATACCCATATGCTGGATAAGGATTATTATGCAGCTGTTGAGGATTACAACCATGCTGTGATCAGTGGCATTGTTAAGATTGCTTCCAAGATGGGTATTTCCACCATCCAGTCCTACCAGGGCTCCCAGATCTTCGAGGCAATCGGTGTATCCCAGGATGTAATTGATAAATACTTCACAGGCACCGTAAGCCGTGTTGGCGGTATTACACTGGAGGATATTGAGGATAATGTAGAGAAGCTTCACTCTGAGGCTTTTGACCCGTTAGGGCTTACCACAGACCTGACTCTGGATAGTGTAGGAGCCCACAAGATGAGAAGCCAGGGCGAGGAGCACCGCTACAATCCTGCAACCATCCATCTCCTTCAGCAGTCTACAAGAACAGGCAGCTACGAGATGTTCAAACAGTATACGGACCTTGTAGATAAAGAAAACCACGGCAATCTTCGTGCCCTTATGGACTTTAAGTATGCAGAAAATCCAGTGCCGATCGAAGAAGTGGAAAGTGTTGACGAGATCGTAAAACACTTTAAGACAGGCGCTATGTCCTATGGTTCCATTTCCCAGGAGGCACATGAGACTCTTGCCATCGCCATGAATCACCTTCATGGAAAATCCAATACCGGTGAGGGCGGTGAAAGTGACGAAAGACTGGATTCCGCAGGAACTGCTGATGACAGATGTTCTGCTATCAAACAGGTAGCCAGCGGCCGTTTCGGTGTGACCAGCCGTTATCTGGTATCTGCAAGAGAAATCCAGATCAAAATGGCACAGGGTGCAAAACCTGGTGAGGGCGGCCATCTTCCGGCAAAGAAGGTTTACCCATGGGTAGCAAAGACCCGTCACTCTACACCTGGTGTTTCCCTGATCTCTCCGCCGCCGCACCACGATATCTATTCCATCGAGGACCTGGCAGAACTGATCTATGACCTGAAAAATGCAAACAAATACGCCGATATTTCTGTAAAACTGGTTTCTGAGGCTGGTGTAGGTACTGTCGCTGCCGGTGTTGCAAAGGCTGGTGCCCAGGTTATCCTGATCTCCGGATATGATGGAGGTACCGGTGCAGCACCAAGAAGCTCTATCCACAATGCAGGACTTCCGTGGGAGCTTGGACTTGCAGAAACCCATCAGACTCTTCTTATGAATGGACTTCGAAACCGTGTGCGCATTGAGACAGATGGTAAGCTGATGAGCGGCCGTGATGTTGCCATTGCAGCACTTCTTGGCGCTGAGGAATTTGGTTTTGCCACAGCTCCGCTTGTAACCATGGGCTGTGTGATGATGAGAGTATGTAATCTGGATACCTGCCCGGTTGGTGTGGCTACCCAGAATCCGGAGCTGAGAAAGAGATTCAAAGGCAAACCGGAATATGTAGAGAATTTTATGAGATTTATTGCCCAGGAGCTTCGGGAATACATGGCAAAACTGGGTGTAAGAAGCCTGAAGGAAATGGTTGGACGTACCGATCTTCTGGTAGCTACAGACGCAGTAGACGAGCCTCACAAGGGTAAGGTAGACCTTAGTGCCATCCTGAACAACCCATATGCAAAAGCTGGCAGCGATGTAACCTTTGATCCGAAGGCCCAATACAACTTCCAGCTGGAGAAAACTCTGGATGAAAAGATCCTGGTAAAGAAATGCAGCAGTGCCATCAGAAGAGGGGAAAAGACACGTTTCTCTGTAGAAGTAAAAAATACAGACCGAGCTTTTGGTACCATTCTTGGTGCAGAGATCACCAGAAACAACAAAAACGGACTGCCGGAGGATACGGTAGAGATTGACTGTACCGGTGCCGGCGGACAGAGCTTTGGTGCATTTATCCCGAAGGGACTTACCCTGAAGCTTACCGGTGACTGCAACGACTACTTTGGAAAAGGTCTTTCCGGCGGAAAACTGATCCTGAAAACTCCGGAGAATGCCGGTTATAAGGCAGAAGACAACATTATCGTGGGCAACGTTGCCCTCTATGGTGCAACCAGCGGAACCGCTTTTATCAACGGTATGGCAGGCGAGCGTTTTGCAGTCCGTAACTCTGGTGCAAATGCAGTTGTTGAGGGTGTTGGCGAGCATGGCTGTGAGTACATGACTGGCGGACGTGTAGTTGTCCTTGGTAGAACAGGCAAAAACTTTGCAGCTGGTATGAGCGGTGGTATCGCTTACGTGCTGGATGTGGAGAATGTTCTTTATAAGAACTTAAATAAAGCAATGATTTCTATTGAAAAAGTAGAGAATAAATACGACAAAAAAGAACTGAAGGATCTGATCGAAGCACATGTAGCTGCAACCGGTTCTAAGCTTGGACAGAAGGTCCTGGATCAGTTTGACGAGTATCTGCCTCACTTCAAGAAGCTCATTCCAAATGAGTACAAGAAGATGATCACATTAAGTGCAAAGCTTGAGGAAAAAGGTCTGAACAGTGAGCAGGCACAGATGGAAGCGTTCTACGAAAGCATAGGAGTTAAGCATTAAGGAGGCAGAATATCGTGGGAAAACCGACTGGATTTTTAGAATATAACAGAGAGACGGCAAAGGTTCTGCCGCCAAAAGTAAGAATCGCCAATTTTAAGGAGTTCCGTACTCCTCTTAATAAAGAAAAACAGAAACTTCAGGGAGCACGCTGCATGGCCTGCGGCGTTCCCTTCTGCCAGGCAGGAATGATGATCGGAGGCATGGCTTCCGGATGTCCGCTTCACAACCTGGTACCGGAAACAAATGACCTGGTATTTACCGGAAACTGGAAACAGGCATTTCTTCGCCTGAATAAAACACACAGCTTCCCGGAATTTACTTCCCGTGTATGCCCTGCACTTTGTGAGGCAGCCTGCACCTGCAACTTAAATGGAGAGCCTGTTTCCACAAAGGAAAATGAGCGTGCCATCATTGAGACTGCATATGCAGAAGGCTGGGTGGTTCCACAGCCGCCGAAGGTCCGCACAGGAAAGACCATCGCAGTTGTAGGAAGCGGTCCTTCCGGACTGGCAGCAGCACAGCAGTTAAACAGAAGAGGCCATAATGTAACCGTATTCGAGAGAAGCGACCGGATCGGCGGACTTCTCCGCTATGGAATCCCAAATATGAAGCTGGAGAAATCTGTGATCGACAGAAGACTGAAGCTGATGGAAGCAGAGGGCGTGAAATTTGTAACAAACACAAATGTAGGCGTTGACATTACCGCAGAAGAGCTTTTGAAAAAATTTGACCGTGTGGTTCTTTGCTGCGGTGCTTCCAATCCCCGTGATATTAAGGTTCCGGGAAGAGATGCAAAGGGAATTTACTTTGCAGTAGATTTTCTGAAAAAAGTTACCAAAACCCTTCTGGACAGCGATTTCACCAAAGCTCCTTACGAGGAAGCAAAGGGCAAACATGTGCTGGTAATCGGCGGCGGTGACACTGGAAACGACTGTGTGGGAACTTCTGTACGTCTTGGCGCCAAATCTGTGACACAGCTGGAAATGATGCCAATGCCTCCTGTAGAGCGCGCAGCATCCAACCCGTGGCCGGAGTGGCCGAAGGTCTTAAAAACAGACTATGGCCAGGAAGAGGCAATTGCAGTGTTTGGACATGATCCACGAGTTTACCAGACAACGGTTACCGAGTTTATCAAGGATAAAAACGGAAATGTCTGCCAGGCGAAGATCGTAAAGCTGAAAGGTGAGAAAGATCCAAAAACAGGCCGTATGATGATGGTCCCGGTAGAGGGAACCGAGGAAGTGATCCCTGCTGACCTGGTACTGATCGCAGCTGGTTTCCTGGGAAGCCAGAAATATGTGACCGACGCCTTTAAGGTAGCCACAACAGCCAGAACCAATGTGGAGACCAAACCGGAGGCTTATGAGACCAGCGTACCGAGAGTTTTCACAGCAGGCGATATGCACAGAGGCCAGTCCCTGGTAGTGTGGGCAATCCGGGAGGGAAGAGAAGCTGCAAAGGCAGTGGATGAATCCCTGATGGGTTACTCTTATCTGTAAATGAACAGAAAAACGAAGCGTATAATTAGAAAGGTCGGGGGTAAACTAAATTTGCTCCCGATTTTCTGTTTAGGGTTTTCTTGTGGGCCGGACAAAGGAAAGTACGAATTTTGTACATCATTTTATACAACGCTGATATGGTAAAGTGTTAAAAAATAAGTTGACAAAGCATGACCTCATTGCTATAATAACCTCCATGAACAAGGGCGTTCTTCAGAAGGGTATCTTTCTGAAGTGCGCCTTTTTTGTTTAAATAAAGGAATCATGCAAGATTGGATGGATGAGGGCATGAGAATGAAAGAAGGAGAGAACACTATGGGGAATTACACCAGAGAAGAAGTGTTACAGATGGCAGAGGACGAAGATGTAGAGTTCATTCGTCTTCAGTTTACCGACATGTTCGGTACTTTAAAAAATATCGCGATTACAGCTCGGGAGCTCCCCCGGGCACTGGATAATGAATATGTAGTAGACAGCTCCTACATTGCCGGAATCGCAGGGGAGAAAGAACCGGATATGTATTTACATCCGGATTATGATACCTTTACCATTCTTCCATGGCGTCCGCAGCAGGGAAAGGTAGCCAGACTGATCTGTGATATCTACCGTTCCGACGGAACACCGCTTGAGAAAAGCCCAAGATATATTCTGAAGCAGGTGGTAGAAGCTGCTGCCAAGGAAGGCTATGTCTGTGAAGTGGATCCGGAATGCGAGTTTTTCTTATTCCACACAGACGACAATGGAGTTCCTACTACACTGACTCATGAAAAAGCCGGATATCTGGATATCAGCCCGCTGGATCTTGGAGAAAACGCAAGACGTGATATGGTGCTGAATCTGGAAGACATGGGATACGAGATTGAATCTTCCCATCATGAAACGGCTCCGGCCCAGCATGAGATCGACTTTAAATTTACAGGTGCAAATGAAATGGCAGACTGTGTGATGACCTTTAAAATGGCAGTCCGTACCATTGCCAAGCGTCATGGCCTTCATGCAACCTTTATGCCAAAGCCAAGAGCAGAGGTAAACGGTTCCGGTATGCACATTCATTTTGCATTATATAAAGACGGAAAAAATATATTTGCAGATCCTGATGACGTAAATGGTCTCAGTGAAGATGCTTATCATTTTATCGGTGGTCTTCTTGCACATAGTGAAGAGATGGCTGCCATCACCAATCCTCTTGTAAATTCCTACAAGAGACTGGTACCTGGTTATGATGCTCCTACAGAGCTGACCTGGACAAAGAATAATCAGAACTCTTTGATCCGTATTTCCAATTTAAGGTCAGACAGCCTGGCCATCGAGCTTAGAAGCCCGGATGCATCTGCAAATCCTTACCTTGTATTTGCAGTTTGCATTGCAGCCGGCCTGGATGGAATTCAGCAGAAATTATATCCTACAAAGGCTTCTGACCGTTCTTTTTCCGAGTCAGACCAGAAGGCTATGAACATTGGAAATCTTCCGCTGAACCTGGATGATGCTCTTGCACATTTCGAGAGGAGTACCTGGATCCAGAGCGTACTTGGCAAAAGGTTCTGCGAGGAATACGCAGCTGCCAAGAAGGAAGAATGGCTGAATTATATGAGACAGGTAAGCGAGTGGGAAATCAGCCAGTATTTATACAAGATTTAAGATAAGAGAGTGGCATTGGTATGAACAGCAGCATTGTAATTGCATTACCGAAAATCGATGACGCAAAGAAAATACGTACCATACTGAACCGGCACGGCTTTTCTGTAGCTGCGGTATGTTCAACTGCTTCGACGGCACTGGCCAGCATGAGTGAACTGGATGGTGGGGTTCTGATCTGTGGTTATAAACTGACAGACCTGTACTACCGGGACGTGCTGGAAGATATTCCTTCCTGTTTTGAAATGCTGCTGCTGGCATCTGGAAGAGTGATTGCGGAAGCACCTACATCGGTTCTTACTGTGGAAATGCCAATGAAGGTCAGTGACCTGGTAAACACAGTGGACATGATGCTTGCCCAGATCGAGCGGCGGATCCGAAAAGAAAAGAAGAAACCGAAACCACGTTCCTGGAAAGAGCAGAATTATATTTCCAACGCGAAGTTTCTTCTTATGGAGCGAAACCACTTAAGTGAAGAAGATGCATACCGGTATATTCAGAAATGCAGTATGGATTCCGGGACAAATATGGTAGAGACAGCTCAGATGGTTCTGATGCTGTTGTATGATGAAGTATAGTGTACGGCGGGCAAAAAAATACGTAACTGTGAAGAGGTACTGAACAGCTGTAATTTTTAAATAGCCTGACCGGGGTTTTTATGAAATACATTTTGACGAAATGGAGGATGAGGAAATGGAGTTTTTGGATGGAAGCTGGAAAAAAGAAGTGAGCAGCTGGGATGCACTGATGGGAGAAGAGCTTCTGAATCAGGAAGCCATCCTGGAGGGCGCCATTCACAGTATCCGCAACATGGGAGATGTTGCATTTGTAATTATCAGAAGAAGGGAAGGCCTGTTTCAGACTGTTTTCGTAAATGAGGATGTTGATTTTTCCATTCATGATCTGAAGGAAGGCATGACAGTAAGAATAAAAGGTGTTGTAAATAAAGAAGAGAGAGCACCTCATGGCAGAGAGCTTCACATCCGGGAAATCCAGGTGCTGTCTGCTCCGGCTGAGCCTCTTCCTCTTGCAATCGATAAATGGAAGCTGAATACTTCTCTGGAAGCCAAGTTAAATTACCGTTCCCTCTCCCTCCGCAATATTCAGGAACGCGCAAGATTTAAAATTCAGGAAGCGCTTACAAGAGCTTTTCGTGATTATCTTTATGAGAATGGGTTTACTGAGATCCATACTCCAAAGATCGGAGCCAGAGGTGCTGAGGGTGGTGCGAACCTGTTTAAGCTTAGCTATTTCCATAAACCAGCTGTGCTGGCCCAGAGCCCGCAGTTTTACAAACAGATGATGGTTGGCGTGTTTGACAGGGTGTTTGAAACTGGTCCTGTTTTCCGTGCTGAGAAACACAACACCAAGAGACATCTGAATGAGTATACAAGCCTTGATTTTGAGATGGGTTATATTGATGGATTTGAAGAGATCATGGCAATGGAGACTGGATTTTTACAGTATGCCATGAAGATTTTAAAAGAGGACTATGCAAAAGAACTGGAGATCCTGAAGGTAGAGCTTCCAGATGCTTCTAAGATCCCGGCAGTCCGCTTTGACGTTGCCAAGGAGCTGGTTGCAAAGAAATACAACCGTCAGATCCGAAACCCATTTGACCTGGAGCCGGAAGAGGAAGCTCTGATCGGCCAGTATTTTAAAGAAGAATACAACGCAGATTTTGTTTTTGTCACCCATTATCCATCTAAGAAGCGTCCGTTCTATGCAATGGATGATCCGGAGGATACCAGATTTACCTTAAGCTTTGACCTTCTTTTCCATGGTCTTGAGATCACAACAGGAGGACAGAGGATCCATGATTACAATGCCCTTCTGAAAAAGATCGAGGACAGAGGCATGGAGACCGATGGAATGGAGCAGTATCTGGATACCTTCAAATATGGTATGCCGCCTCACGGTGGCCTTGGAATCGGTCTGGAGCGTCTTACCATGCAGCTTCTGGGAGAGGAAAATGTCCGCGAGGCATGTCTGTTCCCAAGAGATCTGAACCGTCTGGAGCCGTAACAAGATACGACATGGTTAGAAATGGAGGATGAGGAAATGGCAAAACAGATTGATGACGAAACCATGGAAAATGTCTGCATTCTTGCAAAGCTTTCCCTTACAGAGGAAGAGAAGGAAAAAGCAAAAAAAGACATGCAGGAAATGCTTGATTATGTAGATAAACTGGATGAGCTGGATACATCCGGGGTGGAGCCTATGTCCCATATTTTTGGTGACGACAATGTATTCCGTGAGGATGTGGTCACAAATGGTGATAACAGTGAGGCAATGCTTGCCAATGCACCAAAAGCCAAAGAGGGACAGTATCAGGTTCCGAAGACCATAGGATAGGAGACATTCGCATGGAATTAGAAAAATTAACAGCTTTACAGCTGGCTGAAAAAATAAAAAAGCATGAGATTACCGTGACAGATGGTGTGAAGGAAGTCTTCTCCAAAATCGAGGAAAAGGACGAGAAGATCCATGCTTATCTGGACACTTATAAAAAAGAGGCATTTGCCCGGGCAAAAGAAGTGGAAAAAGGCATTGAGGACGGTACTTACACCGGTCCTCTTGCCGGCGTTCCCATTGCCATCAAGGACAACATCTGTGTGCAGGGAAAACCAACCACCTGTGCCTCTAAGATCCTGGAGGGCTTTGTTCCCCAGTATCAGGCAGAGGTCATCGACCGCCTGGAAAAGGCAGGAATGATCATTATTGGAAAGACCAACATGGATGAGTTTGCCATGGGAAGTACCACAGAGACTTCTGCCTATGGCATTACCAGAAACCCATGGAACACCGAACACGTTCCGGGAGGCTCTTCAGGCGGCTCCTGCGCGGCTGTAGCAGCAGGGGAGACCTATCTGGCACTTGGCTCCGATACAGGCGGTTCCATCCGCCAGCCAAGCTCCTACTGTGGTGTAACAGGCCTGAAACCTACTTACGGCACTGTTTCCCGTTATGGACTGGTGGCTTATGCCTCTTCCCTTGATCAGATCGGACCAGTTGGAAAAGATGTGGCAGATTGCGCTGCACTTCTGGAAGTAATCGCTGGACATGATCCAAAAGATAGTACTTCCATTGACCGGAAGGATCTGGATTTTTCCAGTGAGATGACAGACAAGATCGCTGGAATGAAGCTTGGGGTACCAAAGGAGTATCTGGCAGAGGGACTTTCCCCAGATGTAAAAGAGGCTTTTATGGAGACTCTGAAAGTGCTTACCCAGATGGGTGCCATTGTAGAGTTTTTCTCCGTAAAGACTATGGAATACATGATCCCAGCCTATTATATTATCGCCAGCGCGGAGGCCAGCTCCAACCTGGAACGTTTCGATGGTGTGAAATATGGCTACCGTGCCAAAGAGTACGAAGGCCTTCACGATATGTACAAACGCAGCAGGACAGAGGGCTTTGGAGAGGAAGTAAAGCGCCGTATTATGCTTGGTTCCTTTGTTTTAAGCTCTGGTTATTACGATGCTTATTATCTGAAAGCCCTGCGTACAAAGGCGCTTATCAAAAAAGAATTTGACCAGGCATTTGAAAAATATGATGTTCTTCTGGCTCCGGCAGCTCCTTACACAGCTCCGAAGATCGGGGAAAGCTTAAAGGATCCTATGGCAATGTACCTGGGAGATATTTACACCGTTGCAGTAAACCTTTGTGGACTTCCGGGAATCACCGTTCCCTGCGGCAAGGACAGCACCGGCCTTCCAATCGGGATCCAGATGATCGGGGACTGCTTTATGGAAAAGAAGATCCTTCGTGCCGCCCATGCATATGAGAAGACAAGAGGGGATTTTGGAACACCAGAGGAAGGAGGTAAGAGAGCATGAAACAGTATGAGACAATTATCGGACTTGAGGTTCATGTAGAGCTTGCCACCAGAACCAAGATTTTCTGCGGCTGTTCCACTGCTTTCGGAGGAGCGCCCAATACCCATACCTGTCCGGTGTGCACCGGTATGCCAGGTTCTCTTCCTGTATTAAATAAAAAGGTGGTAGAATTTGCCCTGCGTGCAGGACTTGCTACCAACTGCAGTATCAATCAGTACTGCAAATTTGACCGTAAGAACTATTTTTATCCGGATAACCCCCAGAACTACCAGATTTCCCAGCTGTATCTGCCAATCTGCCATGACGGTTTTGTGGAGATCGAGACAGAGGCTGGTAAGAAAAAAGTGCGGATCCACGAGATGCATATGGAGGAAGATGCCGGTAAGCTGATCCATGATGAGTGGGAGGACTGCTCCCTGGTAGATTACAACCGAAGCGGCGTGCCGCTGATCGAGATCGTTTCCGAGCCGGATATGAGAAGTGCAGATGAGGTTATTGCTTATCTGGAGAAGCTTCGCTGCACCATGCAGTATCTGGGTGTTTCCGACTGTAAGCTTCAGGAGGGCTCCATGCGTGCGGACGTCAATCTTTCTGTGAGGGTGGCT
The DNA here is from genome assembly GCF_052116245.1 of Blautia sp. Sow4_E7. Classification (NCBI taxonomy): domain Bacteria; kingdom Bacillati; phylum Bacillota; class Clostridia; order Lachnospirales; family Lachnospiraceae; genus Blautia; species Blautia sp. Sow4_E7. The sequence goes on along the minus strand of NZ_JBQKLL010000002.1, from coordinate 232,246 downwards.
GGAAGTGACACACTTGGAACCAGAACAGAGATGAAGAACCTGAACTCCTTTAAGGCCATTGCACATGCCATTGAAGGCGAAAGAGAGCGTCAGATCGAGCTTCTGGAGATGGGCAGAAGTGTTACCCAGGAGACCAGAAGATGGGATGACAATAAAGAGTCTTCCCACGCAATGCGTTCCAAAGAGGATGCAAAGGATTACCGTTATTTCCCGGATCCGGACCTTCCGCCGATCCATATTTCCGATGAGTGGAGCGCCAGGATTAAAAGGGAATTGCCGGAGTTCCGTGAGGAGAAGGCTGCCCGTTACCAGAGTGAATTTGGTCTTCCAGAATACGATTCCCAGATCCTTACAGAATCCAGACATCTGGCTGGTCTTTTTGAAGAGGTGGCTACGTTGTGCGGCAACCCGAAGAAGGCTGCAAACTGGTTTATGGTGGAAGTGCTCCGCCTTATGAAGGACAAGGGCGTAGAGGCTGAAAAGGTAAGATTTACCCCTCAGCATCTGGCTGATCTTCTTACTATGGTGGATAAGAAAGAGGTAAGTCCCCAGAATGCCAAGAAGGTATTTGAGAAGGCATTTGATGAGGATATCGATCCAGTGGCTTATGTGGAAGAGCATGGCCTTAAGATCGTGGAGGATACCGGACTTCTTAACAGCACCATCAGCAGGATCCTGGATGAGAATCCTGGACCGCTGTCTGAGCTGCTTGGCGGGAAGGAGAAGGTTATGGGCTTCTTTGTTGGCCAGATTATGAAGGAAATGAAAGGCAAAGCAAACCCGGCAAGCGTGAGAGAGGCGCTGATGGCTGAGGTTGAGAAGCGAAAATAGAAAGATTGCTTTTGAGCGTTTGTGAGATTTGGACTTGGTTTAAAGTTAGAATAAATATACAATGATTAGAAAAGACAAACCATACAGGAGGATAATCAGATGGTTACCGTAAATCACAATTATTTAAAACTGCCAGGAAGCTATCTTTTTTCTACCATTGGAAAAAAGGTGCGTGCCTATAAAGAAGAAAATCCGGACAAAGAGGTGATCAGCCTTGGAATCGGTGATGTGACACAGCCGCTGGTTCCGGCTATTATTGAGGCCCTTCACAGTGCTGTGGAGGAGATGGCTCATGCAGAGACTTTCCATGGTTATGCACCGGATCTTGGCTATGAATTTCTAAGAAATGCAATTGCAAAAAATGATTATCAGGACAGAGGCTGCGACATTGCAGCGGATGAGATCTTCGTTTCAGATGGAGCGAAGAGCGATTCCGGTAATATCCAGGAGATTTTTGGAATCGATAATAAAGTGGCTGTCTGCGACCCGGTTTATCCGGTTTATGTAGATACCAATGTTATGGCTGGCCGTACTGGAGAGTATAATACGGTCCGGGAGAATTTTGATGGTGTGATCTATATGCCATGCCGCAAGGAGAACGGATTTTTACCGGTGTTTCCGGCTGAGGTACCGGATCTGATCTATCTTTGCTTCCCGAATAACCCCACTGGTTCTGCAATTACAAAGGATGAGCTGCAGAAATGGGTGGATTATGCCAACAAAAATGGCTGTGTGATCATTTATGATGCAGCTTATGAGGCTTATATTTCCGAGGAGAATGTACCGCACAGCATTTATGAGTGCGAGGGTGCCAGAACCTGTGCCATTGAGCTTCGAAGCTTTTCCAAGAATGCAGGATTTACCGGTGTTCGTCTTGGATTTACCGTAATTCCGAAAGAGCTGGTAAGAGACGGCGTATCCCTTCACAGCCTGTGGGCAAGACGCCATGGTACCAAGTTTAACGGTGCTCCTTATATTGTGCAGAAGGCTGGTGAGGCTGTTTATTCTGAGGCTGGCAAGGCACAGCTGAAGGATCAGGTTGGGTATTACATGAGAAATGCAAAGCTGATCCATGATGAGCTGGCGAAGGCTGGTTTCTCTGTTTCCGGTGGTGTGAATGCGCCGTATATCTGGCTGGAAACACCGGATAAAATGACTTCCTGGGAGTTCTTTGATTATCTTCTTAAGAATGCAAATGTGGTTGGTACACCGGGTTCTGGTTTTGGTGCTCATGGTGAGGGCTATTTCCGTCTGACTGCTTTTGGTACTTATGAGAATACTCTGAAAGCCATTGACAGGATCAAGAGTTTGTAATTATAATTGAAGAAAGCTGAAAAACAGGGCGTATCTCTGGCGAAAGGCTGGGGATGCGCTCTTTTTACGAAGGAGGATTTTGATATGAAGATCAGTCGTATTGAACATATGTGTGAGGGAAATGGACATGTAATTATCAAGGAACTGCTGGATGAGCAGCAGTTGAATGGGAAATGCGGGCTTTATGCGGAGGTGACGTTAGAGCCGGGATGTTCTCTTGGTTTTCATATGCATTATGGGGAGAGTGAGACCTATTATATTCTCACTGGTGAGGGAGAATATAATGACAATGGCACTTCCTGGAGACATGTAAAAGCAGGAGATATTACCTTTACACCGGATGGCAGAGGTCATGGACTGGCCAATACGGGAAATACGGATCTGGTGTTTATGGCACTGATCATTAAAGATTGAGACAGCTGCCAGCCAGACGTCAGCGCCTGCTGACAGGGAGAAAAATATATTTAGGAGTTTAGAAATGAATCATACAGCAGAGAAATTACTTACATTTATTAAAGAGAGTCCTACTGCATTTCAGGCAGTGGAGATGATGAAAAAGAGATTTACGGAGAATGGTTTTACAGAGTTAAAGGAAGATGAGCATTGGGAGATAGAGAATGGCGGAAAGTATTTTGTGATCCGGAATCATTCCGCGATCATTGCATTTACAGTGCCGAAAGTTTCCAGCGATGTGTTCCATATTATTGCAAGCCACAGCGATTCCCCATCCTTGAAAATTAAGGAGAATCCGGAGATGGTGGAAAATGGATATGTAAAGCTGAATGTGGAGCTTTATGGAGGCGCACTTCTGGCGCCCTGGTTTGACAGACCACTTTCTGTGGCTGGACGTCTGATCGTGAAGGAAAATGGACAGATCTGTGAGAAGCTGGTGACAGTGGATAAGGATATGCTGATGATCCCGAACCTGGCGATCCACATGAACCGTGAGGCGAACAGCGGATATAAGTACAATGTACAGAAGGATATGCTGCCTCTTTATGGACTGGAGAGCGCAAAGGGGACTTTCTTTAAAACTGTGGCAGAGGCTGCCGGAGTGAAGGAAGAGGATATTCTGGGACACGATCTGTTCCTTTACAACCGTATGCCTGGTACTGTCTGGGGCAGCGAGGAGGAGTTTGTTTCTGCGCCAAGACTGGATGATCTTCAGTGTGCTTTTTCTTCTATGGAAGGCCTGATCGCTGGAAAACATGAGAAGAGCATCTGTGTACATATGGTAATGGATAATGAAGAGGTGGGAAGCGGCACCAAGCAGGGCGCGGCATCTACCTTCCTCCGGGATACCCTCCTTCGCATTAATCTGGGACTGGGAAGAAGCTATGAGGATTATCTGATCTCTCTTGCAAAGAGCTTTATGATCTCTGCTGACAATGCCCATGCCATCCATCCAAATTACCCGGAAAAGGCAGATCCGGTGAACCGTCCGCATATGAATGCTGGAATTGCTGTGAAGTACAATGCAAACCAGAAGTACTGTACCGATGGAATTTCTGCAGCCACATTTAAAGAGCTTTGTAAAGAGGCGGGAGTATCCTGCCAGGTATATGTGAACCGGTCTGATGTAGCTGGCGGTTCTACCCTTGGCAATATTTCCAATACCCAGGTGGCTTTAAATACAGTGGATATCGGACTGCTGCAGCTGGCTATGCATTCTCCTTATGAGACTGCAGGAGTGAAGGATACCTGCGATTTCGTGAAGCTTGCGGAGGTATTCTATGCTTAAGGCTGTCAATGCAATTGGAAGTGAGGACTTTCATAAAAAAGCAGTTTTCTTTGATGCAGATGGCACCATCTGCGATATTGAAAAGGGGACTCCGGCAAGTGCCATAGAGGCTATTACCAAGCTTGTAGAGAACGGTCATGAGGCGTGGCTTTGTACAGGAAGAAGCCGGGCTTTTGTGCCGGATTATCTGGAGCAGATCCCTTTTACCGGGATGATCAGCGCCTGTGGCTGTACCATTGAGAAAAATGGAGAGCGGCTTTTTAACAAGGAGATGACCACACAGGAGGCCTGGCGTTCTGTGGAGGTTCTCCGGAAATATGGCATGGTTCCGGTAATGGAGGGTGCCGACTGGATGTATTATGACAAAGATGAGTACAATACAAAGATCAACTGGTATGCAGATCTGATCACAAAGGCCCTGGGGGCAAAGTGGCGTCCGATCAAGGGATATGAGCAGGATCTTCATATCAATAAGATCAGCTCTAAGATCGTGCCGGGAAGTGATCCGAAAAAGGCCTGTGCAGAGCTTGAGGACTATTATGAGTTTATTGGCCATGTAGGGGAAGGTCTTGCCGGAGATACCATTGAGATGATCCCCAAGGGCTTTTCCAAGGCGGTTGGCATTGCAGCTGTGTGCAGGATCTTTAACATTGCGCATGAGGATACTATTGTGTTTGGCGACAGCAACAATGACCTGTCCATGTTTGAATATGCGAAGACCAAGGTGGCAATGGGAAATGCGGCGCCAGGGATCAAAAAGCTGGCCGATTATGTGACAACGGATATTTTCCATTATGGAATTAAGAATGGGCTGGAGCATTTGGGGCTGATGTAGAACCAGGCTCTGGAGTTAGATTTTAAAATCTATTACCAATCGCGGGGAATATTTGTATAATTTTTGGCGCGAGTTTAAGATAAAGGAAAAACAATGGCGGAACGATTCGATTACCAACCTAAATTTGAAAAATACAAAGAAGAGCTGATGGAACTGCGGCGGCATTTTCACAGACATCCGGAGCTGGGGCTTCAGGAGTTTGAAACTTCGGCTTTTATACAGGAGTATCTGGGAAAACTAGGCTACCGTTTTCAGAGGGTGGAGCCTACCGGGATCATTGCGGAGCACCCCTGCCAGGATACGGCAGCGTTTGCCGGCAAAAAGAAGGTGGTGCTTCGTGCAGAGATGGATGCCCTTCCCATAAAAGAACAGACGGGACTTTCTTATGCGTCGGAAAAGGATAGGGTGATGCACGCCTGCGGCCACGATGGGATTGTGGCAACAGCCCTTGTGCTGGCGCGGATTCTGGCAGAAGAGGGGGAAGCTTTTCCGGTGAGGATGCGGTTCCTTTTTGAGCCTGCTGAGGAGATTGGAGAGGGCGCAAAAAGGATGCTCTTAGCCGGTGCTCTTGATGGGGAGCCGGACGCTTTTCTTATGTTCCATTATGCAGTGGACCAGCCTTTTGGCATGGCTGTGCATGAGGGACAGGCCTCTGCCATGATCAATGGCATGGAGATCCGTGTTCATGGAAAATCCAGCCACTGGTGTGAGGCGGACAAGGGAATTGACAGTATTTACGCGGCTTCCCTGGTGGTAAAAGCCCTTCATGACCTGAACGAAACCTATAAGGGAAAAGGTCCCTGCCTGATTGGAACCGGGACCATCCATGGCGGAGAATATTCCAATATTATTACCGATCTGGTGACCTTACGGGGAAATATCCGGGCTGCTTATGAAGAGGATTATCTGGCTCTGGATGAGCGGTTGAAGGAAATACTAAAAGAAGTAGAAGCAAAGACCGGCACCACAGTGGAGCTGGAATATCCCAAGCCGGCAGTTCTGCCTTTTGCAAACGATCCCGGGCTTACCAGAATTGCAGAAGAGGCGGGAAAGAAAGTGTTTGGAGACCAGTTCCTTCTGGAAGGCGAGGACCAGCTGTTTTTGTCCGGAGACAATGCCTACCGGTATTTTTTACAGACAAAGGGATTGTTCAGCGTATTTCTGGCTGGGATTCCTGGAAAGGTTTATCCGCTGCATCATCCGAAATTTCAGTTTGATGAGGCAATCCTGCCGTATAGCCTGGAGGCCTTGTATGAAATACTGGCTGGAATTGGCTGTGAATGAGGAAAGGGAAAGCAGCAGAGAACTTAAGAAAACAAAAATAATAACAGCTTACACAGATGCAGGTTTGGGAATAAGAAAGAGCATTTGTGTAAGCTGTTTTTTTTGAAAATGTTAATATTGTTATTAAAAAATGTTTAAATCAACCCAAAACTCTTACAAATGAACAACCAGACCGTAAGGGTAAAGGCACTGAAAAGTGTGGTGAGCATAATAACACTGGAAGAAAAAGATCCTTCGTGTCCCATGTTTTTCGCCATGACATAGCAGCTGACTGTAGTGGCGGAACCAAGCATGATCAAAATGGCAACTAGTTTGTCATGGGTAAATCCAAGGCTGACTGCAACTGGAAGGAAGATGGTACAAAAGCCGATCAGCTTCATAAAGGTGCAGGCAATGGTTGCTTTTAATCTGGAAAAGGCTTTTCCAAAATGAAGGGCGCCGCCCATTGCCATCAGACCAAGAGGGGTAGCTGTTTTGCCCAGATTGTTAACCGTACTGTAAAGGATGGTTGGAAGAGGCAGGCGAAGGAGAGACCAGATCAGACCTGCCAGGATTCCCAGGATAATTGGGTTGGTTGCAATTCCCTTTAAGGTTCTTAGGATCAGCTGTTTATCCATTTTATGGTGTCCAGGCTGCATGAAGGAGAGCACTGTGACCGCCATTACGTTGTAAAGGGGCACACTTGCAATGATCATCAGCGGTGCCATGCCGGCGTCTCCGTAAAGATTCTGGATAATGGCAATGCCAAGGATTGCTGCGCTGCTCCGGTAAGAGGCCTGCACAAATTCGCCCCGGATGTCTCTTGGCTTCAGAAGAAAGGAGAGGCCAATGGAGATAGCAATGCTGCAAAAGGTGGCGACCAAACAGAAGAGAACAAATTTGGTATCCCATACTTTCACAAAATCCGATTCCGCCACATTCAGGAATAAAAGGGCGGGCAGGGCAGCCTTAAATACGAATTTGTTCATCTGGGAGACGAAGGAATCGTCATAAAGATTGATCTTCCGAAGAAAAAAGCCCAGCATAAGGGTCAAAAAAATAGGAATCGTTGCGTTGAGGCAAAAAGTCAGATTTTCCATAACAAAATTCACCTTTCTTAGGTTGGCGCCAGTAACGGCGGGTTATCTTTTTTGATTATAAACTCTTTCCAATAATTGTCAAATTTTGTTTTCTGTGGTATCGTATAAATGACAGGCAACGAATGGAGGAGAATTATGAGATACGGTAAGATTCGCGTAGAAGATGGAAATCTGGTCTTTTTCAGACATATGATACAGAATAATCTCCCATGCCGGGATATTGTCTGGGCATATATCCATCGGGAAGGCGAAAATGCAGAGGTAGCAGTGAAACAGATGATTTCCAATTATCTGGTGATCATTACCAGAAGGAAGAAGCGGTACCAGTTTGAAATGACCGAGCATGAGGCGCAGGATTGTCTGCGGATCCTGAAGCTTTTGAATCCGGAGATGGCTACTGGTTTTCCAAGAGGCAGCAGGATCCCTCTTCAGAGTCTTCCCAATACAAGGGATCTGGGGGCGATCGTCACAAAGGATGGACGCCACATTCTTCCAAGAAAGCTTATCCGAAGCGGAAATCTTTATCATGCTTCCATGGCAGACCAGCATGTTTTGCAGGAGGAATGCAAGCTGAAAACTGTGATCGATCTCAGAGACCAGACGGAACGGAATGAGAAGCCGGATGTTGTGATGAAGGGTGTGGAATATTATCATATTCCCATGATCGATGAAGAGCTGATCAGTGATTCCCCGGAAAGTGTTTTTGGAATGCTGCAGTCTGATGGAATGCTCCACCAGGTACTGGATTATGATGGAGATATAGAAAAGCTGCTGGAGCAGCAGTATGAGAACTTTGTGAAGGATCAGTACTGTGTAAAGCAGTGTGCCAGATTTATTGATGTACTGCTTCATCATGACAATGGAGCTGTTTTATGGCATTGCAGCTGGGGAAAGGACCGGGTAGGAGTGACAACCGCACTTCTTCTTTGCATACTTGGCGTCCACCGGGATGTGATCCGGGAAGATTTTATGCGCTCCAATGTATATCTGGCTGGAGATCTGGACTATATGCTCCGTTATCTTGAGGCGAACCGTCTGGACAGCATTGCAAATGTAAATAAAGTGTCAGCACTTTTTAAAGTAAAAGAAGAATATCTGGACCGGATGTTCCAGACCATTTATGGGGAATATGGAAATGTGGAGCGCTTCCTGAGAAGAGGGATCTACCTGAATCCGAAGACTGTGACAGATCTGCAGAGTAAATATCTGATATAAAATAGTGGATGCTGTATAACCCCGATGTCCGGGTATGGATATGTATAATTATGCTTTAATACAATAAAACATTAAAACTTTTTTGGAATGTAGCATTGACAAAAAAAATTATATTGTTATAATGGTAAACATATCAATCTGAAGCACGAAAGCAGGATTATTTTTATGCAAAACAAGATTTTATCATTATTAGTTGATAACACGTCTGGTGTACTCAGCCGGATCGCTGGAATGTTCAGCCGACGTGGTTATAATATTGACAGTATCACTGCTGGAGTTACAGCAGATGTGAGATACACCCGTATTACAGTGGTGTGCAGTGGAGATGACACAATCCTTGACCAGATTGTGAAGCAGCTTGCGAAGCTTGTAGATGTAAGGGATATCAAGGTTCTGGATCCATCTGAGAGCGTTGTTCGTGAGACTGTTCTTGTGAAGGTTGCAGCAGCACCGGAGCAGAGACAGGGGATTGTTTCCATTGCAGATATTTTCCGCGCCAAGGTGGTGGATGTGAGCAAGGATTCTCTGATCGTAGAGATGACCGGCAGCAAGACCAAGCTGGAAGCGTTTATTGATCTGATGGGAGATTATGAGATCCTGGAACTGGCCCGCGCCGGTGTTATGGGACTTGAGAGGGGCTCTCACGGAGTGAAATTTTTATAGTTTGCTAAGGGGTGTGTATTTCGGGAGTGAATAATCATACGCCGGATATGCATATATATGCCCTTAACGATATATTATTTTTAAGTTTTAACACAGTAGGAGGAAACGAAAATGTCAGCAAGAATTTTTTACCAGGAAGATTGTAATCTGTCTTTATTAGATGGAAAAACAATCGCAATTATCGGCTACGGCAGCCAGGGACATGCTCATGCACTGAACCTGAAGGAGTCAGGATGTGACGTCATTATCGGTCTTTACGAAGGTAGCAAATCCTGGAAGAGAGCTGAAGAGCAGGGATTTAAAGTATATACAGCAGCAGAGGCTGCAAAGAAAGCTGATATCATCATGATCCTGATCAATGATGAGAAACAGGCTGATATGTATAAAAAAGATATCGAGCCAAACCTTGAGGAAGGCAACATGCTTATGTTCGCTCATGGTTTCAACATCCATTTCGGATGCATCGTTCCGCCAAAGAACGTAGATGTTACCATGATCGCTCCAAAAGGACCTGGACATACAGTAAGAAGCGAGTATCAGGCTGGCAAAGGTGTTCCGTGTCTGGTAGCTGTTGAGCAGGATTACACAGGAAAAGCTCTTGACGTTGCACTTGCATATGCACTTGGTATCGGCGGAGCAAGAGCTGGTGTTCTTGAGACAACCTTCCGTACAGAGACAGAGACAGACCTTTTCGGTGAGCAGGCAGTACTTTGCGGTGGTGTTTGCGCTCTTATGCAGGCTGGTTTCGAGACTCTTTGCGAGGCTGGTTATGACCCAAGAAACGCTTACTTCGAGTGTATCCATGAGATGAAACTGATCGTAGACCTGATCTATCAGTCAGGCTTCGCTGGAATGAGATATTCCATCTCCAACACAGCTGAGTACGGCGATTACATCACAGGACCGAAGATCGTTACAGAAGAGACAAAGAAAGCTATGAAGAAGATCCTTTCCGACATTCAGGATGGTACCTTCGCAAAAGACTTCCTGCTTGACATGAGCCCGGCTGGACGTCAGGTACACTTCAAAGCTATGAGAAAGAAAGCTGCTGAGCATCCATCAGAGAAAGTTGGCGAAGAGATCCGTAAACTTTACAGCTGGAACGGCGAAGACAAGCTGATCAACAACTAATCCAATAGAACAGATAAAGAAATAAAATGGGGACAGTCCTTTGGGACTGCCCCTTTTTTTGTCGCAGAAAGCGGGAAAACTTTCAGAGCGTGTTTTACTGCGTTGTTTTATACAATTTATCCAAGCTTTGCCAGAGCTTCCTCGGAGACGATTTTTCCACGTACAGTGAGGAAAATGATAAAAGCAGTGGTGGCAGCTGTAATATCTGAGATTGGTTCTGCATAATAGATTCCCATAACGCCGAAGAATTTCGGAAGGATCAGTGCCAGCGGGATCAACAGGATCACTTTACGGAGTAAGGCAATAAAAAGAGAAATTTTTGCCTGGCCAAGTCCCATGAAAGTGGTCTGACAGCCCATCTGGATCCCGAAAACAGCAATTCCTGCCATGAAGATCGGCATCACATTTTTTACTAATGCAAGCAGTTCATGGTCAGAAGTAAAGATCCCTGCGAAAACACCGGGGAAAAACACAGTGAGAAGGCAGAAAACAGTGGCAACTGCAAAGGTAAAGCTGATGGTAAGCCGATAAGTCTTTTTTACACGGTCAAACTTTCTGGCACCAAAATTGTAGCTGATAATGGGCTGCACGCCCTGGGTAAAGCCCTGGATGGGAACTACGGCAAGCTGCATAACACTTTGAAGAATGGTCATGGAGCCAACGTACAGATCCCCTCCATAAATGGAAAGCCCACGGTTTAATACAATGTTGATGGCGCTTTCTGTGGCCTGCATAATAAAAGGCGAGATTCCAAGAGCCATGATGTTTTTTAATATTCCAAAATCGATGGCCATATTTTTTTGCCGGATGCGGATGGCAGATTTTTCAGAAAGTAGAAAATGCACCACCCAGATAGCACTGACTGCCTGGGAAATGATGGTGGCAAGGGCTGCTCCCTGTACATTCATATGCAGTCCGAAAATAAAAACCGGATCCAGCGCAATGTTGATCACAGCGCCGATAAGCACCGATAACATAGCGGTACGTGCCTGCCCCTGTGAAGAGATGAACATGTTAAGTCCCAGTGCAAGCTGTACGAAAATCGTACCAAAAAGATAGATGGTAATATAATTTACCGCATATGTAATGGTCTGGTCACTGGCCCCGAACATAAACAGAAGGGGACGTTTGAAAATCATAAAAATAATTGTCAGTGAAATGGAGAAAATAAGAAGAACACTGACTCCGTTTCCAAGGATTTTTTCTGCCCGGTCCCGGTCACCCTTGCCAAGTGCAATGGAAGCAAGCGGTGCGCCGCCGGCGCCGATGAAAGCGCTGAATGCAGAAATCATCATAATAATAGGAAAAGTAAGACCGACACCGGTTAAGGCAATTGGCCCTACATCCTGGATGTGTCCGATATACATTCTGTCAATAATGTTATAAAGAACGTTGATCAGCTGTGCAATGACAGAAGGAATTGCGAGGCTGGCCATAAGACGGGGCAGGTTTTCTGTGCCCAGCTTTTGTTCTCGTGTCTGATTCATGAACTACCTCTTTTCTCGTTTTATCGTCAAGAGGTAAGTATAACATATGGAATTTTTTTCAGCAAGAATTGATGAGAGAAATTACCATTAAGTACTATAGGAAAATAGAGGAAGATGTGATATGATAGCAGATGGTTAGAATGTACTAACTAATATGACTTTTGAAGTATGGTGCATAAAATATAGAAAAGAAGGAGGTGTCAGAATGAATGTGTTCTGGGGATTGATGATTCCCTTTGCAGGAACTACTCTTGGAGCTGCCTGTGTATTTTTTATGAAAAAAGAGCTGAATCCTCTGGTACAGAAAGGATTTCTTGGCTTCGCAGCAGGTGTTATGGTCGCAGCTTCGGTTTGGTCTCTTTTGATCCCGGCAATGGATATGTGCGCCGGAATGGGAAAACTGGCGTTTATTCCAGCGGCTTTGGGCTTTTTGCTGGGAATTGGTTTTCTGCTTTTTATGGATCGGCATGTGCCCCATTTGCATCTGGACAGCGAGGAAAACGAAGGTCCGAAATGTAATTTAAAAAAAACGACCATGCTTGTCCTTGCAGTAACCCTTCATAATATACCAGAAGGTTTGTCTGCTGGTGCGGTGTTTGCAGGTGCCATGTCTGGAAATGAGACGGTAACTATGGCAGGAGCCTTTGCCCTGGCCATTGGAATTGCCATACAGAATTTTCCAGAGGGAGCGATTATTTCCATGCCTCTTCGTGGAAATGGGATGAGCCGGAAAAAGGCATTCGTTTATGGAACTGCTTCCGGGGCAGTGGAGCCCATCGCAGGCGGGCTGACTCTTTTACTGGCGAAATACATTACGCCGGTGCTTCCCTATCTGTTATCCTTTGCAGCAGGTGCTATGATCTACGTGGTTGTGGAGGAGCTGATCCCGGAATCCAGTGAGGAAGAGCACAGCAATATCGGAACCCTTGCTTTTGCAGCCGGTTTTGTGCTGATGATGGTGCTGGATGTGGCGCTGGGGTAATGAGTAGTAACAAATTTAGTTGCAATTTATCTGCTTCAAGTATAAAATGGGAGCAGAGCAAATTTTTACAAAAGAAAAGGGCTGCCATAGAGACAGCCACAGATAAAAGGAGAGAGTGAAATGTCAACAAAAATCGGACGTAATGATCCATGCTGGTGCGGCAGCGGGAAAAAATATAAAAAATGCCATGAGGCTTTTGATGCAAAGGTGGAAATGCTGCGCCAGAAAGGGTATCCGGTACTGGATCATAAGCTGATCAAAACTCCGGAACAGATTGAGAAAATCAAAGAGAGCTGCAAGATCAATGTGGCTGTGCTTGACTATGTAGCAGAGCATATTAAAGCAGGAGTTTCCACAGAGGAGATCGACCGCTGGGTACATGAGGAAACCGTTCGCCATGGCGGAATCCCGGCACCGCTGAATTATGAAGGCTTTCCAAAGAGCGTCTGCACCTCCATCAACGAGGTAGTGTGCCACGGAATTCCATCTGAGGACGAGATCCTGAAAGATGGGGATATTGTAAACGTAGATGTTTCCACTATTTATAATGGCTATTTTTCTGATTCCTCCCGTATGTTCTGTATTGGAAATGTAAGCCCGGAGAAAGAGAAGCTGGTTCGTGTTACCAAAGAATGTGTAGAAATCGGCATTTCCAAGGTAAAACCATGGGAGCCCATTGGAAATATGGGACACGCTGTCCATATGCATGCCCTTGAAAATGGCTACACCATCGTAAAAGAGATCGGCGGTCATGGCGTGGGACTGGAATTCCATGAGGATCCGTGGGTAAGTTATACCTCAGAAGAGAACAGTGGCGTGATCATGGAGCCAGGAATGATGTTTACCATTGAACCTATGGTAAATATGGGAAGTGATGAAGTTTACACGGATGAGGAAGATGACTGGACAGTCCGCACCGAAGATGGTATGCCATCCGCCCAGTGGGAGGTTACGGTACTGGTGACAGAGGACGGCTGTGAGGTGATCTGCTGGTAAAGAGGTGAACGGCTGTTCCTGAACAGTAAAGGGAAGATTTCTTTTTGCTTATTATTTTGTGCACTATTTTGTAAAAATAATAGTTGCAAACAGGAAATAACTATAGTATAATCATTTATGTTGTGAAAAAAGATGGTCCGCTGTTACCGTGATGGGTATTAAGAACATCCAGAGAATAAGGAGAGAATAACATGAACGAAATTATTAAAAACATCGAAGCAGAACAGCTGAAAAAAGAAGTACCGCAGTTTAACGTAGGTGATACCGTAAGAGTTCACGCTCTGATCAAAGAGGGTAACCGTGAGCGTATCCAGATCTTCGAGGGAACTGTATTAAAGAAACAGGGCGGAAGCACCAGAGCTACTTTCACAGTAAGAAAAGCTTCCAACGGCGTTGGCGTTGAGAAGACATGGCCGCTTCATTCCCCACACGTAAAAGAAGTAGAAGTTATCCGTCATGGTAAAGTTCGCCGTGCGAAACTGAACTACTTAAGAGACCGTGTAGGTAAAGCCGCTAAGGTTAAAGAGCTTGTTAAATAATTTCAATCGTAAATGAAATTTGCTGCGCAGATGGCCGGTATGACTGTCTGGGCAGCATTTTTTATGTAATAGAAAACATATCTCACAGGATATGCGCCCCATTTTTTCCTTTTTCTTTCCCAGGATATGTGGTAAGATAGTAAGGTATCTGGCGGACGGTGCAGGAAATGGTGCTGTCAGATGTGAGGTATGGAATTGTGATACGAATGGAGTAGATATGAGCGACAGAAGAAATAAAAGAGAAAAAGAACAGCTTTTTAACATGCCTGAAATTACAAAAATGGAGAAAAAAGCCCTTTCCGGTGCCATGGAGAAGTTAGAAGACAGCAAGCTGAAGAAGGTGCTGATCTGGGTGTTTGAGATCGCAGTCACACTGATCTTTGCAGTGCTGACTTCCATGATGCTGTTCCAGTCAGTGACCATGCAGGAGAGCTCCATGGAGCCGACCCTGGCGGTGGGCAGCCGCTATTTTGTGAATAAGCTTGCCTATAAGGCATCCTCCCCAAAGAGAGGGGACATTATCGTGTTCCGTACAAATGGAAGTGATGATGCAGCCCTTCATATCCGCCGTGTGATCGGACTTCCTGGGGAAACCATTCAGATTGTAAACGGAAGAATCCTGATCAATGGAGAGACCTATAAGGAGGGCAAAGACTTCCCGACTATCAACAATCCGGGAATGGCAGCCAATGCCATAACTCTGGAGGCTGGAGAGTATTTTGTCCTGGGAGATAACCGCAACAACAGTGAAGACAGCCGTTATGGGGACATTGGACGGGTGAATAAGAAATACATAACAGGAAAGCTGTGGTTTCAGATTTCCCCGAAGAAAGACATTGGTCCTTTGGAAAACTAACACTTTATAATAGAAAATGAGGTAAATATGAACGTACAATGGTATCCTGGTCATATGACCAAAGCGAAAAGACAGATGCAGGAGGACATTAAGCTGATCGATCTGATCATTGAGCTTGTGGACTCCAGAGTTCCCTTTGCAAGCCGTAATCCAGACATTGACGAGCTTGGCAAAAATAAAGCAAGACTGATCCTTTTAAATAAATCCGACCTTGGGGATGAACGCCAGAATGAAGCCTGGAAGTCCTATTTTCAGAGCAAAGGATTCTATGTGGTAAAAGTAGATTCCCGCAGCGGTTCCGGCATGAAGGCCATTCAGGCGGCGATACAGGAAGCCTGCAAGGAGAAAACAGAGCGGGACAGAAGACGAGGAATCAAGAACCGTCCTATCCGCGCCATGGTAGTAGGAATCCCAAACGTTGGGAAATCTACCTTTATTAATACCTTTGCGGGAAGAGCCTGCGCCAAGACGGGAAACAAGCCTGGTGTGACCAAGGGCAAACAGTGGATCCGTCTGAATAAGAACGTGGAGCTTCTGGATACACCAGGTATCCTTTGGCCGAAATTTGAGGATGAACAGGTGGGAATGCGCCTTGCGTACATTGGTTCCATCAAGGATGACATTCTGAATATGGAGGAGCTTGCCCTCGCACTGATTGATTTTCTCCGGGAAAAATATGCAGGCGTACTGGAGAAACGTTATCAGATCCAGGAAGAGGGAACTTCTGTACAGGTATTAGAGGCCATCGCACGCTCCAGAGGCTGCCTGAAAAAAGGCGAGGAACTGGATTATGCCAAGGCGTCCCTGATCCTGTTTGATGATTTCCGCTCTGGAAAGATCGGAAGGATCACCTTGGAGTGGGTACCGGAAGAAGGAAAGTAATATGCAGAAGATCGGAGAAATAAAGAGCGAGATCCAGGCGGCAGAGCCGGAAGAATATGCTGCTCTTTTTGAAAAATACAAAGAAGATACAAGAAGCGGTGTGAGAAAGCTTTTAGAGCAGCTTCATAAGAAAGAGGCTGCCTACGAAAAGGAGCTTCTCCGCACCGAGAAAATGAAGGAATTCGAGCACAAATACGAAGATCTTGGCTACATCTGCGGGATCGATGAGGTGGGACGAGGCCCGCTGGCAGGACCGGTGGTTGCTGGTGCAGTTATTTTGCCCAGGGACTGTAAGATTTTATACCTCAATGATTCCAAGCAGCTGAGCGCTAAGAAGAGAGAAGAATTGTATGATGTGATCATGGAGAATGCAGTAGCTGTGGGAATTGGAATGGCGAGTCCCCAGAGAATTGATGAGATCAACATTCTTCAGGCTACTTACGAGGCCATGAGAGAAGCCATCAGCAAGCTGGATCCGGTGCCCCAGATCCTTCTTAATGACGCGGTAACCATTCCTCAGGTGACCATCCCCCAGGTGCCGATCATAAAGGGAGATGCCAAGAGCATTTCCATTGCAGCGGCCAGTATCGTGGCGAAGGTTACAAGGGACCGGATGATGGTGGAATACGATAAGGTCATGCCAGAGTATGGGTTTGCGTCAAACAAGGGATACGGCGCTGCGGCTCATATTGAGGCGCTGAAGAAGTATGGACCAAGCCCTATCCACAGAGCCTCTTTCATAAAGAACTTCGTATAAGAGAAAAAACTGGCGGTTATTTTGGAACAGCGTAAGCCAGGATCATGAATATACAAAAGATACCTACATAGAAAGAGTCTGGAGTTTAAATGGAAGTAAACAAGCGAAAAGTAGGTGCTTTTTATGAAGAACTGGCGGCAGATTATCTGATCTCCCAGGGCGTGATGATCCTGGAACGGAATTACCGCAACCGGCTGGGAGAGATCGATCTGATCGGAATGACGGCGGATGGATGGCTGATCTTTGTGGAGGTTAAATACAGAAGCTCGGAATATTCCGGGAATCCGTTGGCAGCAGTTGACGGCAAAAAGCAGTGGGTGATCTCCCGGGTAGCCCTGGAATATCTGAAGAACCGGTACAGAAGTATGGATGTGAGGTGCCGGTTTGATGTGGTGGGGATTGAAGGAGATGAGATCTGCTGGGTGAAGAATGCTTTTGATTTTTGCAGTTAAATCAGAAGTTGACATACCTTCAGGCTCATTTTTGGCAATCTGCACTTCACCTTGCCAGGAAAATTTCAAATGTGTGCCTGGGAGAAAGAATTAGGAGAACAAAATGGATATAAAATGGCATGATAAAAATAAACCGCATATGCAGGTAAGAAAATCTGGTGAAGTGACTTATCTTACCTATCCCTCCTTTGAACAGTTTCCAGACATTGTGCACTGCTTCAGCACAAGGCTGGGAGGTGTAAGTGAGGGAATCTTTGCCTCCATGAACCTTAGCTTTACCAGAGGGGATGAGGAAGCTGCGGTGAAAGAGAATTACCGGAGACTCAGTGAAGCAGTAGGCTTTTCTGTGGAGGATATTGTCACATCTGACCAGACACATACTACCAATGTGCGGCTGGTGGGGGCAGAAGACCGGGGAAATGGAGTGACGCGCCCAAGAGCCTATCAGGATGTGGATGGAATGATCACCAATGTTCCCGGAGTTGTATTGTGTACCTTTTATGCGGACTGTGTGCCTTTGTATTTCGTAGATCCGATCCATAAAGCAATCGGGCTGTCCCATTCTGGATGGAGGGGAACCGTAGGGAAAATAGGCAAAGTGACCATAGAGAAAATGCAAGAGCAGTTTTGCTCAGTTCCTGAGGAAATTTTTACCGCCATTGGGCCTTCGATCTGTCAGGAATGTTATGAGGTAAGCGAAGATGTGATCCTGGAATTTCAGAGTGCATTTGATGAAAAATACTGGGAAAGCCTTTTTTATCAAAAGGAGAATGGCAAGTATCAGCTAAATCTCTGGGAGGCGAACCGGATCATTTTCCTGGAAGCCGGGATTAAAGAAGAACATATTTCCATGCCGGGAATCTGCACCTGCTGTAATCCGGACTTTCTCTTTTCCCACAGGGCATCCCATGGCAAAAGGGGAAATCTGGCAGCCTTTCTTGGAATCCGCCGGGAAGCGAGATAGAGTATATTTGTAAATAGAAAGAAGCCCTGTACCACGAAATGAGATGTGGCGCAGGGCTTTTTCCTGTATACACGACAAACGCTTTTTGCCGCTTTATTCCTGATTTACACGTTTCATCAGATCCATGATCTTCTCGTTGCTGGAACGAACCTTCTCAACGGAAACGTCGTGGTTGATGATATCCATAATACTTGCAAGATATTTGCTCATATTAGCCTCTACGTAGTAAGGTCTGGTGAGGAGCTCCGGAATACGGTAGTTCAGGTTGGTTGTGATAACCTTGTCGATCCAGCCTTTCTCATAGTAGGCGTCAAATTTATCCATGCCTTCTGTAAACAGACCATAGGTGGTGCAGATGAATACACGGTTCGCATGGCGCTCTTTGATCTGTTTGGCAACGTCAAGCATACTTTCGCCAGAAGAAATCATATCATCGATGATGACAACATCCTTGCCCTCTACAGAGTCCCCGAGGAATTCGTGGGCAACGATTGGGTTCTTGCCATTTACAACAGTAGAGTAGTCACGTCTCTTATAGAACATACCCATATCAACGCCCAGAATGTTGGAGAAATAAACGGCTCTGGACATAGCGCCTTCATCCGGGCTGATGATCATAAGGTGGTCATTGTCAACCTGGAAATTGTCAACACTCTTTACCAGTGCTTTCAGGAACTGATAAGTGGGGAAGAAGTTGTCAAAACCGTTTAACGGAATGGAGTTCTGTACACGGGGATCGTGAGCGTCAAAGGTGATGATGTTGGATACGCCCATGTCGCTTAATTCCCGCAGTGCCAGTGCACAGTCCAGGGATTCTCTCTTCTTACGTCTGTGCTGACGTCCTTCATAAAGGAACGGCATGATTACATTGATACGGTGTGCTTTACCTGTAGCTGCGGAAATGATCCTCTTCAGATCCTGGAAATGGTTGTCAGGAGACATATGATTCTCGTGACCGCAGACAGTGAATGTGGAACTGTAGTTGGTAACGTCTACCATAATATAAAGATCGGTTCCTCGAACAGATTCCTTAATGATACCTTTACCTTCGCCGGTACCAAAACGCGGGCATTCACACTCTACAATGAAAGTGTCCTCGCTGTAACCCTGGGGAATGTTTTCAAGACCCTTCTTCTCTACAAGTTCCTTACGGAATTTTACCAGGTTTCTGTCTACCTCCTCTGCAAGCTCGCGGCAGCCTTCCAGCGCAGCGATACGAATAGGTGCGACAGGCATAGATTTCTCAAGTAATTCTATGTTCGGCATGATATTCCTCCTAAGTAGTATGCTAATTGTCGATTCAGAAACCTGCAAAATGGGGACAGGTGTCCTTTACCTTTGCAGATCTTCTCTTTATATTTATAACATTTGCCCTAAATGTCGTCAAGGAATTTATTGATTTTTACTTGAAAAAATGCCTGGATGGAGCAATGATGTGAAATTTTTTGTTGTGTTTTTAGGGAAAACTTGTTATAGTAAAAATAATGGCTTTATTATGCTGTGCCAGAGATTGGTGATCTGAGGTGCTTTGCTGCAGGCGGCTGGCTTTCCTGTGAGGGAATGCCTGCGTAAGCGGCTGTTGCCTGCTTATGTGAGAGGATCCGGCAGATCATAGTTGAAATTGTATGGAGAAAAATGTGAAGAAACAAAATAAACATGTGATTGCAATTGTGCAGGATGGAAGTATTGCACAGGAGCTTGAGCTTCAGCCGGGAGACGTATTGCTTACCGTGAACGGTCAGCCGGTGGAGGATATATTTGATTACCGCTATCTGATGAACGAAGAATATGTGGTTCTGGAAGTGGAGAAGCCAAACGGAGAGATCTGGGAGCTTGAGGTGGAGAAGGAATACGAGGAAGACCTTGGGATTACCTTTGAGAAGGATCTGATGGATGATTACCGTTCCTGTTCTAACCACTGCATTTTCTGCTTTATTGATCAGATGCCGCCTGGAATGAGGGACACGCTTTATTTTAAGGATGATGATTCCCGTTTGTCTTTTATCCAGGGAAACTATGTAACTTTGACCAATATGAGCGATCATGATATAGACAGGATCATCCGCTATCATCTGGAGCCGATCAACATTTCCATCCAGACCATGAATCCGGAACTGAGATGCAAAATGCTCCATAACCGTTTTGCAGGAGACGCTTTGAAAAAGCTTCAGAAGCTTTATGACGCAGGGATTACCATGAATGGGCAGATCGTTTTGTGCAAAGGCGTCAATGACGGAAAGGAACTGGATGACAGTATCCGGAAAATGTCGGCTTATGCGCCGGTGCTTCAGAGTGTTTCCGTGGTTCCGGTTGGCTTGACGAAATTCCGCAAAGGGTTATACCCCATGGAGCAGTTTAAGAAGGAAGATGCATTAGAGGTTCTGGAGATCATCCATTCCTGGCAGCAGAAGATGATGGACAAATATGGAATCCATTTTATTCATGCTTCTGATGAATGGTACATTCTGGCGGAGAAGGAACTGCCAGGGGAGGAATCCTATGATGGTTATCTTCAGCTGGAAAATGGTGTGGGAATGCTTCGGCTTCTTGGGGAAGAAGTGAAGGATGCGCTTGCTGACCGGGTGGGAGATGACCGCAAAATAAAAGCAGTCAGCGCCACTGGTGCATTGGCGGCCCCATTTATTCAGAAATACATGGGGATGATCCGGGAGAAATTCCCAAATGTAGAAGTGGATGTGGTTTCCATCCGAAATGAATTTTTCGGTGAGACTATCACCGTGTCCGGACTGATCACAGGACAGGATCTGATCCGGCAGTTAAGCAGCAAAGACCTTGGAGAGAAGCTTTTGCTTCCCTGCAATATGCTGAAAAATGAAGAAGATGTTTTTCTGGATGACATCTCCGTGGAGGAGCTTTCCAGGAAACTGAATACAGAGATTGTAATCGTGGATGAAGGCGGTGCAGATCTGGTATCTGCAGTCCTTGATCCGCCCACACATAAGAAACAGAAAAGGAGACAAATGTATGAGCAAACCGGTAGTAGCAATTGTGGGCAGACCTAATGTAGGAAAATCCACATTGTTTAATGTGCTGGCAGGAGATAAGATTTCCATTGTAAAAGATACGCCAGGTGTAACCAGAGACAGAATTTATGCAGATGTGTCATGGCTGGACAATGATTTTACCCTGATCGATACAGGCGGTATTGAGCCTGACAGCGGGGATATCATTCTTTCCCAGATGAGGGAGCAGGCACAGATCGCCATTGACACTGCAGACGTTATTATTTTTATCACAGATGTACACCAGGGACTTGTAGACTCTGATTCCAAGGTGGCAGACATGCTCCGCCGCAGCGGCAAGCCAGTGGTCCTGGCAGTAAATAAAGTGGACAGCATCCAGAAATATATGATGGATGTTTATGAATTTTATAATCTGGGAATCGGGGAACCATTTGCCATTTCCGCAGCGAACAGACAGGGGCTTGGAGACATGCTGGACGAAGTTGTAAAGCATTTTCCAGAGGATGCAGGTGAGGACGAGGATTCCGATATTCCGAAGATCGCTATTGTTGGTAAACCGAACGTAGGTAAGTCATCCCTGATCAACAAACTTCTTGGTGAGGACCGTGTGATCGTTTCCGACATTGCAGGTACTACCCGTGATGCAGTGGATACCAAGGTTACCTGGAATGAGAAGGATTATATCTTTATTGATACAGCCGGACTTCGCCGCAAGGCAAAGGTAAAAGAAGAAATTGAGCGCTTCAGTGTGATCCGTACAGTAACTGCGGTAGAACGCGCCGACGTTGTGGTTGTGCTGATCGATGCAGCAGAAGGTGTGACCGAGCAGGATGCCAAGATCGCAGGAATCGCCCATGAAAAAGGCAAGGGTGTGATCATTGCCGTAAATAAATGGGATGCCATCGAGAAGAACGATAAGACTATTTACAAGCATACCAACCGGATCCGCGAGGTGCTTTCCTTTATGCCGTATGCAGAGATCGTCTTTATTTCTGCAAAGACAGGACTGCGAATCTCCAGAATGTTTGAGACTCTGGATGCGGTGATCGAGAATCAGACTATGCGTATCCAGACAGGTGTACTTAACGAGATCCTGGCAGAAGCAGTTGCCATGCAGCAGCCGCCGTCTGACAGAGGCCGTCGTCTGAAAATCTTTTATATGACACAGGTTGCGGTAAAGCCGCCTACATTTGTGATCTTTGTCAATGACAAGGAACTTATGCATTTCTCTTATACCAGATATCTGGAGAACAAGATCCGTGACGCCTTTGATTTTGGCGGTACACCGCTGAAATTCATTGTAAGAGAGCGCGGAGAGAAGGAATAAAAATGGAACGTATTATTTGTCTGGCGATCGGATATGTGTTTGGCATGTTCCAGACTTCTTATATTATTGGAAAAGTACATCACATGGATATCCGCCAGTATGGAAGCGGCAATGCCGGAACTACAAATGCTCTTCGTACCCTTGGCAAAAAGGCCGGAGCGATGACCTTGATCGGGGATATGCTGAAATGTGTGATCGCCATTCTGGTGGTGGACGCAGTTTTCAAAAATAATTATGGGGAGATTCTTCCACTGCTTGGCATGTACACAGCGGCTGGCTGCGTGCTTGGACATAATTTTCCTTTTTATCTCGGATTTCGGGGCGGAAAGGGAATTGCAGCTTCCGCTGGAATGCTGCTGGCTATGGACTGGAGAGTGTTCCTGATCTGTGCCGTGATCTTTATCGGACTTGTAGCGATCACCCGTTATGTGTCATTGGGCTCAATGGCGGCTTATATAGGGGCACTGATCTGCTTCGTTGCGTTTGGCGCAGCTGGAAGCTACGGGATGGATCTGTCCCATACGGTGGAGATGGATGTGATCATGGGGCTGATGACAGCGCTTGCAATATACAGGCACAGAGCAAATATTTCCCGTCTTTTAAAGGGAACAGAGAACAAACTGGGAGCAGCGAAGACTGCATCCAAATAAGGGTGAGGTGATGAAATGGCAAAAATCAGCGTAATGGGAACCGGAAGCTGGGGGACTGCACTTGCAATCCTGCTTCACAACAATGGCCATCAGGTTATGCTGTGGTCTGCGCATCCGAAAAAGGCCATCAGTCTGAATGAGACAAGAGAGGATCCCAAAAAACTTCCTGGAATTAAAATTCCGGAAGGTATTGTAATAACGGGGGATGAGAAGGCAGCCCTTGATTCACCGGATGTGGCTGTATTTGCATCTCCGTCTGCCTATATGCGTGAGATCAGCAGAAGACTTTCCCCACTGGTACGCCAGGACCAGATCATTGTAAATGTGGCAAAAGGTGTGGAAGAGAAGACCCTTATGCCGGTGTGCGATATTATCAAGGAAGAAATCCCACAGGCAGATGTGTGTGTGCTTTCAGGTCCAAGCCATGCGGAGGAGGTAAGCCGCGGCCTGCCTACCACCTGTGTGGTCAGTGCTAAGAAAAAGGAGACGGCCGAATATCTTCAGGGCCTTTTTATGAGCCCGGTTTTCCGCGTTTATACAACACCGGATATGCTTGGGGTGGAACTTGGCGGTGCCCTTAAGAATGTGATCGCCCTGGCAGCTGGTACTGCAGATGGCCTTGGATATGGAGATAATACCAAGGCGGCGCTGATTACAAGAGGAATTGCAGAGATGGCAAGACTTGGCAGAAAGATGGGAGCCAAACTGGAAACCTTTGCCGGACTTTCCGGGATTGGGGATCTGATCGTTACCTGTGCCAGCGTGCACAGCCGCAACAGACGCGCCGGTTACCTGATGGGACAGGGCTACACCATGCAGCAGGCTATGGATGAGGTGCAGATGGTTGTGGAAGGTGTTTATTCCGCAAAGGCTGCCAAAGCACTGGCTGAGAAATACGATGTGGAAATGCCGATCATTATGGAAGTAAATAAGCTTCTGTTCGAAAACAAACCTGCATCTGAAGCTGTGAAGGATCTGATGCAGAGAGAGAAGCAGGGAGAGATTTCCTGGGAATGAACGGTTCCTTATGACGAAGCAGTTTATAGTAGGAAAAATATAGAAAAGCTGGAAACTTTTTTAGATTGAGGTGCTCCCTCAATTATTAGAAGAAGTTTCCGGCTTTTTATTTTTATGAACAACGAACCAAAGTACATGCTTACATGAGAAATTGGCGACTGCCATCATAACGAGCGAAACTCGCAGGGTATATTTTGCCTCGTTTACCTAAAAGATATAGATGAAAGAGATAAGACAAAAACTGCCAAAGCTGTGTGCACAGCCTTGGCAGTTAATGACATGTCTAATTAAGAATCAGAAAATAACATCCTTCAGATCATCCGGCACATGTGATGTGTGGAGATCCTCGTTCAAAGTATCCATGATGGCCATGTCTTCGTCTTCAATATTGAAATCAAAAATATTGGCATTGGAGGCAATACGGTCTGGATTGACAGATTTCGGGATTACGGAAATGCCTTTCTGGATCGCCCAGCGAAGACCAACCTGTGCCGGAGTGTGGGCATATTTGGTGCCAAGGACACACATAACATCATTGTCAAGGTAAGCTCCCCTTGCCAGCGGAGCATAAGCCTGAACCTGGATCCCCTCGGACTGACAATACTCGATCAGCTCCTTGGGATAGCAGAGCGGATGACATTCAATCTGGTTGACTGC
This sequence comes from Blautia sp. Sow4_E7, assembly GCF_052116245.1. Taxonomy (NCBI): domain Bacteria; kingdom Bacillati; phylum Bacillota; class Clostridia; order Lachnospirales; family Lachnospiraceae; genus Blautia; species Blautia sp. Sow4_E7. Next base: position 207,603 of record NZ_JBQKLL010000002.1, on the reverse strand, counting down.
AGGGACAATGCCGGAAACCTTCTTAAGCTCTTCCAGATGGTGGATCTGGAAATTACTGACGCCGATGGAAAGCACACGACCAGTCTCAAGAAGCTTGGCCATCTCCAGCCAGGTTCCGGTGTAACAGCCGGGTACCGGCCAGTGGATCAGATAAAGATCCAGATAGTCCAGCTTCAGTCTCTCCATACTTCTGTAAAAAGCACCGTCCACGTCTCCAAGCCGCTGGGCATTGTTCCAGATCTTGCTTGTGATAAAAAGCTCCTTGCGGGGAACGCCGCATTTGGCAATGGCCTTGCCGATGCTTTCTTCGTTCTTATAGGCAGAAGCGGTGTCAATAAGACGGTAGCCGGCATTGACTGCGGCTGTGATGGCTGTTTCTGCTTCGTTATCTGCTGTTTTATATACACCAAGCCCTAAAAGGGGCATTTCTCTGTCGGTATTCAGGAAAACGGTTTCTTTCAAAGATAATTCCTCCTTGCTAAAAGAATAGGCGTTACTGTTCATGACCTGTCCAGTAACCAATAAACTTTCATTATTATACCATATAATCACAAAACATTCACCTGTTTTTTACTTAAATGCCAACTCGTTAATCTTTAGACAAACTTTAGAAAAACTGGTAAAATTGTACAGAAATTAAAACATATATTTGTATGGTAAAGCATTGAAAATTGGTAAAATTTTATAATTATTTCCTTGCGTATCAATGAGAAAGGATGTATAATAAAGAAAAAATTGATAAATTTATGTCATAAGTCTGCACTTTTTCAGGTAGAGGAAAGGAACTGCGCTGTGCATGATATGGAGATAAGCGGAATCTCAAATAGGGGGAACGAATACCCTCATTTCCATACTCACGTCACCCGCGTGAGTCTTTTTCGTGTCTGAAAATAATTTCTGCGGCGCTGTTATGTCATAAAGAATCTGCCTGACCTGCAGGCGGAAAGGAGTAGTTCAATGCATTTGATCAAAGACGAAAACGGTAATCTGATCCAGCATGGCCATGAGCATACTCATGAGCACACACATGCTGACGGAGTAAGTCATACACATGCACATACTCATGACGGATCTGAGGGCCATGACCATACACATACTGAGGGACAGAACTGTGGTACAGACTGCGGCGGCTGCCAGGGAGGAGACTGCAAGAATGAGACAGTAGCGCTTCTTACCTACATGCTGCAGCACAATGAGCACCACGCTGCGGAGCTTGACCAGATGGCAGACAATCTTGCCAAGATGGGAATGGATGCTGCTGCGAAGACCATTAAGGAAAGCGTTTCTGATTTCCAGAAAGGCAACATGCGCCTTGGCCTTGCTCTGACTCTTGTAAAAGAGGAAATGAAATAAGGAGGCATTATTATGTGTTTAGCAACTGTATACAAGGACAATGATGATTCTGTGATCTTCAAGAACGTCAGCCGCATTAATGTAGATGGAAACAAGCTTGTTCTCCGTGACATTATGGGTGACGAGAGAGTGGTAGAGGGAACCATCCTTATGGTAGACCTTGCCAACAGCATCGTCAAAGTGAAATGTGATTAAAAGTTGATCTTCAGGCGCTTACGCCTTTAGAATAAAATTACTTAATACGTGGAGGTATGTAATTATGAAATTGTCAGAAGCTATGAGAGAAAAAATGCTTCTGTCCTTCGAGCTTTTCCCGCCGAAGACAGAAAAAGGAATGGAGAACCTTCCTGGAACAATCGATCATCTGATGAAGTACAAACCAGAGTACATTTCCTGTACATACGGTGCAGGCGGCGGAAACGTTGGTGCTAACAGAGAAGTATGTCAGATGATCAAGAAAGCCGGAACAACACCGGTTACTCATTTCACAGTAATCAAGAACACCAAAGAGGGAATCAAAGAGCAGCTGGATCAGTACCTTGCAGAAGGCGTAGATCATATGCTTGCACTTCGTGGAGATATTCCGCTTGGTGAGACAACAACCTGTGGTGATTTCAACTACGCTACAGACCTTGTTAAATTCGTTCGTGACGAGTTTGGTGACAAATTCGAGATCGCAGTTGCAGGATCCCCGGAGGGGCACATTGCATGCCGCAGCCTTGATGCTGATATCGCAGTTCTGAGACAGAAACAGGACAACGGCGCTGACTACATCATGACTCAGCTTTGCTGGGATATGGAGCAGTTCAAATACTGGCTGGATGCAATCCGTGAGGCTGGTGTTACAATGCCTGTAGATGTTGGAGTTATGCCAATCCTTGACATGTCCGCAACAATCAACATGGCACTTTCCCGTAACGGCTGTGTAATGGATCGTGAGCTTTGCAGACTCATCTCCAGAAACTGGCTGTTCCCGAACCCATTTGCAGCAAAAGATGCAGACGGCAAGCCATTTGATATGTTCTATGATGACAAGATCAAGAGATTCAAAGAAGAGGGAATCGAGTACACAATCAAACAGATCGACGAGTACCGTGCTCTCGGCGTAGATGGTATCCATCTGTACGCTCTGAACAAATGGAAAGACGTATCCGAGATCATCGACAGATCCGGACTTCGTACTTTAATCTAATCTGTTTTTTGACTTAAATTTTTCAGGAGGCAATTGATAGTATTATGGCACATGTAATTGCTGTCGCAGGTAAAGGCGGCGTTGGTAAAACCACATTATGCGGAATGCTGATCCAGTATCTCTGCGAGAAAGGCAAAGGACCGATCCTTGCCGTAGATGCAGATGCAAACTCAAATCTGAACGAAGTTCTCGGAGTAGAAGTAGAAACTACACTTGGCGATGTCAGGGAAGAGATTGCCCGTGCAGAGCTTGCAAAAGAGAACCCGATCCCGGCTGGAATGTCCAAGGCTGATTATGCTGAGAGACGTTTTGAGGATGCCCTTGTAGAAGATGACGATTTCGATCTTCTGGTTATGGGCAGAACCCAGGGAAAAGGCTGCTACTGTTTCGTAAACGGACTTCTTCAGACACAGCTCGCAAAATACCAGAACAATTATCCTTATATCGTAGTAGATAATGAGGCTGGTATGGAGCATATCAGCAGAGGCGTACTTCCGTCCATGCAGACAGCGATCCTGGTCAGCGACTGCTCCAGAAGAGGCGTGCAGGCTGTAGGCCGTATTGCAGAGCTTATTAAAGAATGTGATATGCACCCGGATAAAGTTGGTCTTATTATCAACCGCGCTCCTGGCGGCAAGCTGAATGACGGAATCAAAGAAGAAATCGAGAAACAGGGACTGGACTTACTGGGAGTAGTACCGCAGGATGAAACTGTTTATGAGTACGACTGCGAAGGCAGACCGACTGTGGGACTTCCAGAGGATAATCCGGTGAAGATCGCTCTTCGTGAGATCGTAGATAAGCTTGGTTTATAAGTAAGATCCCCCTTGCCTGGTATGCTCATGCGACAAGAGGATAGAAACGGCTATATAATTCCGCAGTAGGCGGGAACGCTGCTGCGGAATTTTCGTCAGAAATTTATCCCATGGGAGGGGATGGGTTCCGATTAACGGAATATAAATAAAATTATCGAAAGTAACACATACTTAGAGGAGGTCAATAATGAGTGAATTCAAATTAACTACAGTGGAAGAATTCGAAGCTGCCACAGCCCGTCTTCTTGAGACTGGTGCAAAGGTAGGCGCTGATTCCTGGCAGATGCGTGTTAAGAATCAGACTCCACACTGTAAATTCGGTGAGCAGGGCGTATGTTGCCGAATCTGTGCTATGGGTCCGTGCCGTATTACACCTAAGGCACCGAGAGGTATCTGCGGATGCGATGTACATGGTATCGTAGGAAGAAACTTCCTTCGTTTCACAGCAGGCGGCGCAGCTACACACTCTGATCACGGACGTGAGATCTGTATCACACTTGGACATGCAAAAGAGGGCGGCGATTACCAGGTAAAAGATCCTGAGAAGCTGATCCGCATTGCAAAAGAGTGGGGCGTTGAGACAGAGGGCAAAGACATCTATGATCTGGCTCATGAAATGTCTGATCTTGCCCAGGAAGAGTACGGAAAGATCAGAGGATATTCCAGATGGCTGAAGAGAGCTCCCCAGCATACACAGGATCTGTGGCATGAGGCTGAGATCGAGCCAAGAGCAATCGACCGTGAGGTTTCCTGTGCAATGCACATGACTCATATGGGTAACACAAGTAAACCAGAGGCTCTGATCCGCCAGGCTCTTCGTAACGGTCTTTCCGATGGATGGGGCGGTTCCATGTGCGGAACTGAGTTTTCCGATGTCCTTTTCGGAACTCCGAAGCCAATCGAGACTGAGGCAAACCTTGGTGTTATGAATGCTGAGAACGTAAACATCGTTGTTCATGGACATGATCCCAGTCTTTCTGAGATGATCTGTGAGTATGCAGACAGCAAAGAGATGATCGACTATGCGAAATCCATGGGCGCTAAGGGAATCACTGTTTCCGGTGTATGCTGTACATCAAATGAAGTTGCAATGCGTCGTGGTATTCCAATGGCTGGTAACTTCTTACAGCAGGAGAACGTTGTACTGACAGGTGCTTGTGAGGCAATCGTAGTTGACGTTCAGTGTATTTTCCCGGCACTTGGACCTCTTTCCAAATGCTTCCATACAAAATTCATCACAACTTCCCCAATCTGCCAGATGCCTGATTCTGATTTCATCAGATTCAACGCTGATACTGCAGGAGAGAATGCAAAACAGATCGTTAAGCTTGCTTGTGAGAACTTCAAGAACAGAAATCCAGAGCTTGTACATATCCCGGATATGAAACAGAAGGCTACTGTAGGTTACTCTGTAGAGGCTATCGTTAAGACACTTGACGGTGTAACAAACTCTCAGGTAGATGAGACCGGTACCACCAAACCTCTCCTTGAGTGTATTACATCTGGTGTTATCCGTGGTGCTGTTGCCATGGTTGGATGTAACAACCCGAAGGTCAGACCTGACACAGCTCACATTGAACTTATGAAGAAACTGATCGCAAACGATATCGTGATCATCGCATCCGGATGCTCCGCACAGGCAGCTGCTCGTGCAGGACTTATGGACAAAGCTGCAAAAGACCTTTGCGGAGCTGGTCTGAAACGTGTTTGCGAGCTTGCAGATATCCCACCAGTATTACATATGGGCTCCTGCGTTGATATCAGCCGTATGATGATCCTTGCTGCTGAGCTTGCCAAGGATTCCGGACTGAATATTTCCCAGCTTCCGGTAGTAGGATGTGCTCCTGAGTGGATGTCTGAGAAAGCAGTTTCCATCGGAAACTACGTAGTAGCAACTGGTATTGACACATTCCTTGGCGTAGATCCATATGTATCCGGATCCACAGAGGTAGCTGGTCTCCTTACAGAGGGTGTTCGTGACTGGGTAGAGGCTGCTTATACAGTTGAGAAAGATATTGATAAATTAGGCGATCTGATGATCGAGAGAATCGAAGAGAAACGTGAAGCTCTCGGAATCTAATTGCAGGAAAGGCGCGATTAACTTATGAAAATAGCAGTAACCGGTAAAGGCGGAGTAGGAAAGACAACTTTTGCGGCAACACTTGCCAGATTATATGCAGATGAAGGGAAAAAGGTCCTTGCAGCTGATGTTGACCCGGACGCAAACCTGGGGCTGGCTCTTGGATTTGATGAGGAGACTTTGGATTCCATCGTTCCCATCTCCAAGATGCGTAAGCTGGTAGAGGAGCGTACCGGAGCCAACAGCCAGAATCAGTTTTATACACTGAATCCGAAGGTGGACGACATTCCGGACACCTACGGAAAGGTTTGTAATGGGGTAAAGCTGCTTGTCCTTGGAACCGTGGAAACAGGCGGAGGCGGATGTGTCTGCCCTGAACATGTCATGTTAAAGAGAATCATCAGCAACCTTGTAGTACATAGGGATGATGTGGTGATCATGGATATGGAAGCCGGTCTGGAGCATCTGGGCCGGGGAACCACGGAGAGCATGGACGAATTTATTGTGGTGATCGAACCAGGCGCAAGAAGCGTACAGACCTACAAGAATGTAAAGCGTCTTGCAAAGGATCTTGGCATTACCCAGGTTAAGGTAGTTGCCAACAAGGTCCGGAATGAAGAGGATGAGGAATTTATCCGCAATAAGATTCCGGCAGAAGATCTTCTTGGAATGATCCACTACAATGTAGAAGTTATGGACGCAGACCGCCAGGGCAAATCACCCTATGATTTCAGTGAGACAGTAACATCTGAGATCAGAAAGATTAAAGAAAAGATAGACAACGAATCAAGTCTGTAAATAATAGGAGGTACTACAGTGACTTTATTTGATAGAGTATTCAGCGGAAACGACGCTGTTTATGGATTAACAGAGGGCGCTATTGATGCAGCCATCGCACAGTATGGCGAAGACAAAGCAGTAAGCTTCCCTGATACCGCTTACAGCCTTCCTTGCTACTATTCTGTAACAGGAACCAAAATTACAACCTTAAAAGAGTTAAAAGAGGCTCTTGGCGTTGTAAAAACTCTTATGACAAGAGAGAAAAGACTGAACGATGCATTCATGTCCGGTATTGCTACCGCACTTTGCGCAGAGTTCATTGAAGTTCTGAAATATATCGACGGAGCAACCCCATACGAGGAGCCATGCTATGGCCACCTTGCAGATGCTGTGATCCGTGAGCTTGGTGTACCGCTTGTAACAGGCGATATCCCTGGTGTAGCCGTTATCCTTGGAACAGCTCCATCTGTAGAAGAGGGTGTTGCACTTGTAAAGAGCTATCAGGCACAGGGTATTCTTGTAACACTGGTTGGCGGAATCATTGACCAGGTGAAAGAAGCGGGCATGAACACCGGAGCAAATGTACGTGTTATTCCTCTTGGAAAAGACGTTACAGCAGTAATCCACGTTGTATCTGTTGCACTTCGTGCAGCTCTGATCTTCGGTAACGTAACACCTGGAGATGCAGGTACACTTATGAAATACACCATGGACCGTGTTCCGGCATTCGTTAACGCATTCGGACCTCTGGATGACGTTGTAGTTGCTTGCGGAGCTGGCGCTATCGCACTTGGCTTCCCGGTAATCACAAACGAGACAGAGAACATCTTCCGTGTACCAAAGAGCCTTATTGTCCAGGAGGACGTAAGCAAATTCAACGCTACTTCCCTTGAGGCCCGTGACATTAAGATCAAGATCACAAATATCGATATCCCGGTTGCATTCGCATCTGCATTCGAGGGCGAGATCATCCGTCGTAAAGACATGCGTGTTGAGTTCGATGGTTCCCGTGTTGACTGTGCTGAGCTTGTACATACCTGTGACGCTTCTGAGGTTGAAGACCACAAGATCACAGTTGTAGGACCGGAAGTTGATGAGATGGAAGATGGAAGCAAGAACAGCATTGCATACGTTGTTAAGGTTGCCGGCAAGAACATGCAGCCTGACTTCGAGCCAGTTATCGAGCGTAAATTCCACAACTACATCAACTGTATCGAGGGTGTATACCACACCGGCCAGAGAGATATGCAGCGTATCCGTATCAGTCATGCAGCATTTGATGCAGGATTCCGTATCAAACATATCGGTGAGGTTCTTTACTCCCAGGTTAAGAACGAGTTTGATGCCGTTGTTGACAAATGCGAGGTTGTGATCTACACAGATCCTGCTGAGTGTACCAGAATCCGTCATGAGGTTGCTATCCCGATCTTTGAAAAACGTGATGATCGTCTTGCAAACCTTACTGACGAGTCTGTTGACGTATATTACAGCTGTATCCTCTGCCAGGCATTCTCCCCGTCTCACGTTTGTGTTGTTACACCAGAGAGACTTGGACTTTGCGGTGCCGTTTCATGGCTGGATGCAAAAGCTACCAACGAGCTTGATCCGAACGGACCTTGCCAGGTGATCACCAAAGAGCGTCCGATCAACGAAGAGCTTGGTGCTTACGAAGACGTTGATGAAGCAGTTCAGAAATTCTCCCAGGGTGCTCTGGAGCACGTTACCCTGTACTCCATCATGCAGGATCCTATGACTTCCTGCGGATGCTTCGAGTGTATCTGCGGTATCGAGCCATTCTCCAACGGTGTAGTTATCGCTAACCGTGAGTATGCAGGCATGACACCTCTTGGAATGACCTTCTCCGAGATGGCTTCCATGACAGGTGGTGGAGTTCAGACTCCTGGATTCATGGGACATGGTAAACACTTCATCGCTTCCAAGAAATTCATGAAGGCTGAGGGCGGTATCGAGCGTATCGTATGGATGCCGAAAGAGTTAAAAGAGTTCATCGCAGACAAGCTGAACGCTACTGCAAAAGATCTCTACGGAATCGATAACTTCACAGATATGATCGGTGACGAGACTGTTGCTACAGATCCTGAGACTCTGGTAGGATTCCTTACAGAGAAGGGACATCCGGCACTTGGACTTGAGCCAATGATGTAATTTTTTCAGCAGCTCCTGCTGCAAAGTGGAGATAATGCCCTGGAGCCTGTCCCGTTCAGATGGGCTCCGGGATTCACTATTTCCGGCAGGAATACTGATTTACAGTTTCGCTGCGGAGGGCGAACAAGCAGATCATTTTGAGTGCGGAAGGAAATGGTCTGTATCTGATAATTTATTTAGCAGCAAATCCATGGAAAGAAGCGAGGCTTTACGTGGTTTGTGATAGAAGATTAACAGAAAAGGAGATGCAGAAAATTGTTAATTAACAGAATTTTCAGCGGAAATGATGCAGTATACGGTCTGACAGAAAAAGCCGTAAACGATGCTGTACAGCAGCATGGTGCAGACAAGGCAGTGGGATTTCCCCATACCGCTTATTGTCTGCCATGCTATTATGCAGTAACCGGTGTGAAGATCAAAACACTTGGAGATCTGCAGGCAGCCCTTGGCGTCGTAAAATCTCTTATGACAAGAGAGCATGCTCTGGATGATGCTCTTATGTCTGGTGTAGCAACAGCCCTCTGTGCGGAATTTATTGAAGCACTGAAATATCTTGATGGGGCAGAGCCTTATCAGGAGCCTTGCTATGGTCACCTCCCGGATTCCATTATCCGTGAGCTTGGTGTACCGCTTGTAACAGGAGATATCCCTGGTGTAGCCGTTATCCTTGGCAGCGCACCAACCGCTCAGGAAGGTGTAGATCTGATCAAGAGCTATCAGGCACAGGGTATTCTGGTAACATTAGTCGGCGGCATCATTGACCAGGCACAGGAGCTTGGCCTTAAGATGGGCTATAATTTACGAATTGTTCCTTTGGGAAAAGACGTAACATCTGTTATCCACGTTGTATCCGTTGCACTTCGTGCAGCATTGATCTTCGGCAATGTAACACCTGGCGATGCAGCAAGCCTTCTTACATACACCAAAGACAGGGTTCCGGCGTTTGTAAATGCTTTCAAACCTGTTGATGATGTAGTTCTTGCAGCAGGTGCAGGTGCGATCAAACTTGGTTTCCCGGTTATCTCCAATGAGGATGAGAATATTGTGGAAGTGCCAGGAGCCCTGATCGCATGCCCGAACGTTGCTGACTTTAATAAGGTTTCCCTTGAAGCAAGAGGAATCAAGATCAAGATCACAAAGGTGGATATTCCGGTAGCATTTGCGTCTGCCTTTGAAGGTGAGATCATTCGTCGTAAAGATATGCGTGTGGAATTTGACGGTTCCCGTGTGGACTGCGTAGAACTTGTGCAGACCAAGGAAATGAACGAGGTCGAGGATCACAAGATCACTGTCGTAGGTCCGGAAGTCGATAGCTTTGAGCCTGGAAGCAAGCACAGCCTTGCCTACGTGGTAGAAGTAGCAGGTAAGAAGATGCAGCCGGATTTTGAACCGGTTATCGAGCGTAAATTCCACAATTATATAAACTGCATTGAAGGTGTATACCACACAGGACAGAGGGATATGTTCCGTATCCGTATCAGCAATGATGCTTTTGCAGCAGGCTTCAGAGCAAAACACTTCGGTGAAGTTCTTTACACACAGGTAAAGAATGAGTTCGAGGCTGTTGTGGACAAGTGTCAGGTAACTGTCTATACTGATCCTGAGGAGTGTACCAGAATCCGTCATGAAGTAGCAATCCCTACTTTTGACAAGCGTGATGCACGTCTGGAGACACTGACAGATGAATCTGTAGATGTTTATTACAGCTGTATCCTGTGTCAGGCATTTTCTCCGTCACATGTCTGCGTTGTTACACCTGAAAGACTTGGACTATGCGGAGCCGTTTCTTGGCTGGATGCAAAAGCCACCAATGAGCTGGATCCAAACGGACCATGCCAGATCATCACAAAAGAGCGTCCGATTAATGAAGAACTTGGTTCTTATGAGGACGTAGATGAAGCAGTGAAAAAATATTCCCAGGGTGCTCTGGAGCATGTAACTCTGTACTCCATCATGCAGGATCCTATGACTTCCTGCGGATGCTTCGAGTGTATCTGCGGTATTGAGCCATTCTCTAATGGTGTCGTTATCGCAAACCGTGAGTATGCAGGCATGACACCTCTTGGAATGACGTTCTCCGAGATGGCTTCCATGACCGGCGGCGGTGTTCAGACACCAGGCTTTATGGGACATGGAAAACACTTTATTTCTTCCAAGAAATTCATGAAGGCAGAGGGCGGAATTGAGCGTATCGTATGGATGCCAAAGGAATTAAAAGAGACCGTGGCGGAGCGACTCAATAAGACTGCAAAAGAACTCTATGGCATTGACAATTTCACTGATATGATCGGTGATGAGACAGTAGCCACAGATCCGGAAGTTCTTGTTGCATTTTTGACAGAACATAACCATCCTGCATTGTCAATGGATCCGATGATGTAGTATAATGGTTCTGTATAATTTTTACAAATTTTTAAGGAGGCTTTAAGAAATGCCATTTAATCAGAAACCACAGAAGTTCAACGCAAAGATCAACACTGTTACGGTTGGAACTGGCGATAAAGCGGTTACTATTGGAGGAAATTCCACATTTCCTTTTTATACATTCGACGCTCCAACCGAGAACCGTCCGAAAATCGGTGTAGAGATCACTGATATGGGACTTGATGAATTTGCACCAGGAATCAAAGCTTACTATGAAGGATGCACCACTATGGCTGAGATCGCTCAGAAGGCAGCAGCTATGGAAGGTGGAGATTTCGTTGTACTCAATCTGGATGGCGGAGATCCAAACGGAGTTAACAAATCTACAGAAGAGCTTATTGCAGTAGTAAAAGAGGTTGCAGATGCAATCGACTGTCCATTAGTAGTTGAAGGCTGCAAGAACGTGGAGAAGGATGCGGAACTTCTTCCGAAGGTTGCAGAGGCACTTCAGGGCAGAAACGTAATCGTGATGTCTGAGAAGGAAGAGAACTACAAGGCAATCGGTGCTGCAGCAGGACTTGCTTACAACCAGATCGTAGGCGCTGAGTCTGCTGATGATATCAACCTTGCAAAACAGCTGAACGTAGTTACAACACAGTTAGGTGTTGATGCGAAGAAGATCGTTATGAACGTAGGTACTGCTTCCGTTGGTTACGGATATGAGTACGTTGTATCTACTATGGACCGTATCAAAGGTGCAGCTTTATCCCAGAACGATAACATGCTGCAGATGCCTATTATTACACCAGTTTCTTCTGAGACATGGGGCGTAAAAGAATCAGTTGCTACTGAGGAAGATATGCCTGAATGGGGATCAGAGGACGAGCGTGGTATCGACATGGAAGTTATGACAGCAGCAGCAGACCTGGCAGCAGGTTCTGACGCAGTTATCTTAAGACATCCAGAGTCTGTAAAAACCATCGCTAAGATGATCGACGCACTTGTGTAATAATTTTTAGGAGGAAAAATTGATATGGCACTGAATGGTATTCAGATTTTTAAATTAACACCAAAGAAAAACTGTAAGGAATGTGGATGCCCGACATGTATGGCTTTCTCCATGAAAGTTGCACAGGGCGCTATGAAAATTGAGCAGTGTCCACATATGTCCGATGAAGCTTTAGCATCTCTTTCTGAGGCAACTGCTCCGCCAATGAAGACAATCAAGATCGGAACTGGCGCAGAAGAGCTTACCCTTGGTGGTGAGACCGTTCTTTTCAGACATGAGAAGACATTTGTAAACAAATCCAGATATGCTGTAGAGCTTTGCACATGCATGGACGACGCTACAGTAGAAGCAAAACTTGCTGAGATCCCGAAGGTTGATTACGACCGTATCGGTGAGAGAATGTACACAGAGCTTGTATATGTAAACTGTGATGCAAATGCAGATGCAGACAAATATGTTGCTCTTGTTCAGAAAGCAGCAGGTCTTGGACGTACACTTGTATTAGGATGTACAGATGTAGAGATCGCAAAAGCAGCTGTTGAAGTATGTAAAGACAGCAAACCGGTATTAAACGGAGCAAACGCTTCCAACTACGAGGCTATGAACGCAGTTGCAACAGCAGCTGGTGTAGTTCTCGGTGTATCCGGTAAAGACCTGAACGAGTTATATGACACAGTAGCAGCAATCGAGAAGCTCGGAAACAAGAACCTGGTACTTGACGTAACAGGCGCTGATGTAAAAGAGACATTCGGAAACGCTGTTCAGGTTCGTCGTGCAGCTCTGAAAGATCAGGACAGAACCTTTGGTTATCCTTCTATCGTAAACCTTGCGAAAGTAGCTGGTGGAGATTATCATCTTCAGGCAGCACTTGCAGCTGTATTTACTATGAAATATGGTTCCATCATCGTTATGGAGCGTATGACATACGCAGAAGCTCTTCCGTTATACGGACTGCGTCAGAACGTATTTACTGACCCGCAGAAGCCAATGCGTGTAGAGCCAGGCATCTACCCGATGAACGGCGCAGATGAGAACTCTCTTGTTGTAACAACTGTAGACTTCGCTCTTACATATTTCCTTGTAACAGGCGAGCTGGAGCGTTCCGGTGTTCCGCTTAACCTTGTTATCAACGATGCAGGCGGTTTATCCGTACTGACATCCTGGGCTGCTGGTAAATTCTCCGGAAACAGCATTTCTGCATTCTTCAAAGAGAACGTAGAGCCTAAGGTTAAGAGCAGAAGACTTGTCATCCCAGGAAAGGTTGCCGTACTGAAGGGCGATCTGGAAGCAAAACTTCCAGGATGGGAGATCATTGTTGGACCAAGAGAAGCTGTACAGCTTGTTAAGTTCTTAAAAGACCTTGACGCATAATGTTGCTGTTCGTTCCTGAACAGTGGCCATTATACAACTAAATCTTATATAAAGGAGAACACTACAATGGCAAAATTTATTACTATTGGTGAGAGACTTTCCACAACAGCACCATCTGTAAACAAAGCATTTACAGAGAGAGATCCTGAGCCGATCTTAAAAAGAGCAAAACAGCAGCTTGATGCTGGTGCTGTATATCTTGATGTAAACATCGGACCAGCTGAGAACGATGGAGAAGACCTGATGAAATGGGCTGTTAAGCTTCTTCAGGAGAACTTTGACAATGTTCCGCTTGCACTTGATACTTCCAATAAGAAAGCTATCGAGGCTGGTATTTCTGTATACAACAGAAGCAAAGGAAAACCGATCGTTAACTCCGCAGACGCTGGCGGAAGAATCGAGAACATCGACCTTGCAGCAGCAAACGATGCTATCGTTATCGCACTTTGCTCCGCTGACGGTATCGCAGCAGACAATGACGAGCGTATGATGCACTGCCAGAACATGCTTGAAAGAGGTATGGGACTTGGCATGGATCCTTCTGATCTGTGGTTTGATCCGTTATTCCTGGTTGTAAAAGGAATGCAGGAGAAACAGATGGAAGTTCTGGAGGCTATCAAAATGTTCTCCGATATGGGACTGAATTCTACAGGCGGTCTGTCCAACAACAGTAACGGTATGCCGAAGAACATCCGTCCGATCATGGATTCCGCATTAGTTGCTATGGCTATGATGCAGGGTCTTACATCCGCAATTGTTAACCCTAACGACCTTCGTCTTATGGAAACAATCAAATCCTGCGATGTATTCAAGGGCAACACCCTGTATGCTGATTCCTATCTTGAACTGTAATCATCTATAGTTCTTTCTAATAGGGACGTAAGATACAATGAGGGGCTGGGGCTTTGGCCTCAGTCCCTTTTTCTAATGGATAAGATGTAAAAAATGTCTGTTTTGGTTATTGTTCATGTGGTGAGCAATAACCTGTTTTGGCAGATATGACCATATGAGAAAGGTGAGTGCCGGATGTTTAAGGTTACATTTTCTTTTGAAGATGGCAGTGTGGTAGAACATTTTGCCAATGCGGGGGACAATTTACTTGAATTAGCCAGAGAGGCCAATGTGGCCATCGATGCGCCGTGCTCCGGAAATGCTTCCTGCGGAAAGTGCCGGGTACAGTTAAAAAAGGGAGAGCTGGACAGCAAGAAAACCTTGCATATCAGTGAGGAAGAATATCAGGAAGGCTGGCGTCTTGCCTGCGTAAGCAGGGTCTGTGCAGATGTGACCGTACTGGTACCTGATATTGCGTCTGCTTACAAGAGCAGAATGAAGGTTGCAGATCTCAGCTCCAAAGAGGAAATTGCCATTTTCGAGAATTCCAAAAGAGACGTAGAAATGACCGGTATTGAGCTCAGAAACAGTCTGGATGTAATTGAACTTGATATGAATGAGCCAAGTCTTGATGACACCATGCCGGATAATGAGCGCCTTACAAGAGCTTTAAAGAAATACATGAATCTGAAGCAGGTAAGGATTCCTTACGCTGTATTAAGAAAATTACCGGATGTACTCCGGGAAAATCATTTCAAGGTAAAATGTGTGGTTCGTACGGCTCCTAATGATCTTTTTGTATACGATATTTTCGGAAAAGATGAAGAAGTGGTAGTGGGCGGGCTTGCGGTGGATATTGGTACCACAACTGTTTCTGCAGTCCTGATCAATATGGAGACTGGAGAGATTCTTGCCAAGGCTTCCTCTGGAAACGGACAGATCCGTTTCGGAGCAGATGTTATCAACCGTATCATCGAACAGCAGAAGCCAGGTGGGAAGAAGAAACTGCAGGATGCAGTCATTAAAGAGACAATCAATCCAATGATCGCACAGATGTGTAAAAGTGCAGGCATTCCAGCCAGCCATATTTACAGAATGTCTGTGGGAGCAAATACAACGATGAATCATCTGTTTGCCGGGATCAACGCGGATCCGGTCCGTATGGAGCCGTACATTCCAGCATTCTTCAAAACCAATTCCCTTTTTGCTTCTGATGTGGGAATTGCCATCAATAAAGACGCGCATATCATCATTGCGCCAAATATCGGAAGCTATGTAGGCGGTGATATCACTGCCGGAACTTTAGTAAGTATGATCTGGAACAGACCGGAGTTCTCTTTGTTTATCGACCTTGGCACCAACGGCGAGCTGGTATTTGGCAACTCTGATTTTATGATGAGCTGTGCATGTTCTGCTGGCCCGGCCTTCGAGGGTGGAGATATCAGCTGCGGTATGCGAGCAACGGATGGTGCCATTGAGGCTTGTACCATTGATAAAGAGACTATGGAGCCGACCTATAAGGTAGTAGGTGATCCAGGCACCAAACCGGTGGGACTTTGCGGTTCCGGAATCATTGACGTGATCAGTGAGCTTTTCATGTGCGGAATCATCAATCCAAAGGGCAAATTTGTCCGCGAGGGAGAGAGAATCCGCCACGATAAATACGGAATGGGAAGCTATGTGATCGCATTTGAAAAGGATGCAGGCTCTGTGAAGGATATTGAGATCACAGAGGTTGATATTGATAACTTCATTCGTGCCAAGGGAGCTATCTTCTCAGCCATCAGAACCATGATAAACAGTCTTGATTTTGATGTGAGCATGATCGATGACGTATACGTTGCCGGCGGTATCGGAAGCGGAATCAATATGAGAAATGCCGTAAATATCGGAATGTTCCCGGATATTCCTCTGGAGAAATTCCATTATATCGGTAACTCCTCATTGACCGGTTCCTATCTGATGCTTCTTTCTACAGAGGCAGAGAAGAAGACCTATGAGCTTGCTGCAAACATGACATACATGGAGCTTTCCACAGTGCCAACCTATATGGACGAATTTGTAGGAGCATGTTTTATTCCTCATACAGATACCGGAATGTTCCCTGATGTAATGAATGATTTACAGAACAGGAAGTAATTAATAAAATGCCATTTACAATTGATGACTTAAATTATGATAAAGACAGTAAAGAGAGAATGCCATGGGAGCATTATCTTGAACTGTATGCAAAAGCTGACCCGAAGGAGATCGCATCCAGGCTTTCCATCCCATATGAGGAAAGTACCAAGAAATTTACTTTGACTTTCCTGGGTTCCGAATATAAGATCACATATCCGGATTTTCAGGTGACACATGTGGCAGATGAGAAGAACTGTTATCCTCTTGAGGATATGATCTATGCGAAGATCCTTACCATCCGTTTTCTGTTAAATGGTTCCACCTCTGTGGGCACTGGCAGGTATAAAACTTACCGGGAAATGCCATGGGGAGAAGTATATCTGAGGCAGTTTGACGGACGCTGTATCAAAAGGCTTGCATTTACTTATGGAAACAGACTGGATGATTTCCGGCTCGTAATGCATCATTTGAAATGTACTCCGGTGAAATTCGGAGATGTAGCATATGAACTATCCATTTATCCGGGATATCAGATCCAGATGATCCTGTGGGAGGGGGACGATGAATTTCCACCGTCCTCCCAGATCCTGTTTTCCGATAATTTCCCGGTATCCTTTGCTGCGGAAGATATGGCGGTTATGGGAGATGTGATCATTGGCTCTTTGAAAGCTTTTCTGAAGGTTGCAAAAGAGCAGTAAGGTTATTGTAAAACAGATTCTGCATGAAAATTAACCAGGCTTTAAGGTTTTCTAAATGCATGAGCTGTATATTTTTAGATTAAAGCGGACTGGAGTGCAGTGGAGATTTTGGTGTCAAATCTGCACCAGGATCCGTTTTGATAAATCCAAATTAAGCGGAGACGTCATGCTATAACAGCGGTGACGTAAAAAGGAGGTAAGTTACAATGGGATACAAGAGTGACATTGAAATCGCACAGGAATGTGAAATGCTACCGATTACCCAGATTGCAGAGAAAGCTGGTATTGATGACAAATACCTGGAGCAGTATGGAAAGTATAAGGCAAAAATCGACTACAATCTCTTAAAAGAGAGCGACAAGAAAGACGGAAAACTGATCCTTGTAACAGCAATCAACCCGACCCCGGCTGGTGAGGGAAAAACAACTACAACTGTAGGACTTGCTGATGGAATGCAGAGACTTGGAAAGAGCGCAATGGTTGCACTTCGTGAGCCATCTCTTGGACCGGTATTCGGTGTTAAGGGCGGCGCTGCAGGCGGCGGATATGCACAGGTTGTTCCGATGGAAGATATCAACCTTCATTTCACAGGTGATTTCCATGCAATCGGAGCTGCAAACAACCTTCTTGCAGCAATGATCGACAACCATATTTTCCAGGGCAATGCTCTGAACATTGACCCACGTAAGATCACATGGAAGAGATGCGTGGACATGAACGACCGTCAGCTTCGTAACGTGATCGATGGTCTTGGCGGAAGAACAAACGGTATGCCTCGTGAAGATGGCTATGACATCACAGTTGCTTCCGAGATCATGGCAGTTCTCTGTCTTGCAAGTGACATCACAGATCTGAAGAACAGACTTTCCAAGATGATCATTGGTTATACATATGGCAAAGTATCTGAGCAGAAACCGGTAACAGCTGGTGATCTTCACGCAGAAGGTGCTATGACAGCTCTGTTAAAAGACGCTCTGAAACCAAACCTGGTTCAGACTCTGGAGCATGTACCTGCAATCGTTCACGGCGGACCATTTGCAAACATCGCTCACGGATGTAACTCTGTAACAGCTACCAAGTTGGCTATGAAGCTGGCTGATTATGCCATCACAGAGGCTGGATTCGGTGCTGACCTTGGTGCAGAGAAATTCCTTGACATCAAATGCCGTATGGCAGGTCTTCATCCAAATGCAGTTGTGATCGTTGCTACTGTACGTGCCCTTAAATACAACGGCGGTGTTGCAAAAGCAGACCTTAACAACGAGAACCTTGAGGCTCTTGAGAAAGGTATCCCGAACCTTTTAAGACATGTAAACACGATCAAAAATGTTTACAAACTTCCATGTGTTGTTGCAATCAACGCATTCCCGACCGATACCAAGGCAGAGCTTGACCTTGTTGAAGCAAAATGTAAAGAGCTTGGTGTTAACGTTGCACTTTCCGAAGTATGGGCAAAAGGCGGCGAGGGCGGCCTGAAGCTTGCTGAGGAAGTAATCCGTCTCTGCGAAGAGCCAAATGACTTCTCTTATTCCTATGAGCTTGACGGTTCTATCGAGGATAAGCTGAACCAGATCGTTCAGAAAGTATACGGCGGAAAGAAAGTTGTTCTCACAGCAAACGCTCAGAAACAGGCAAAACAGTTAGAAGCTCTTGGCTTTGGAAACTGCCCGATCTGTGTTGCAAAGACTCAGTACAGCTTAACAGATGACCAGACAAAACTTGGTGCACCGACAGATTTTGAGATCACAGTTCGTAACCTGAAGGTTTCCGCAGGTGCTGGATTTGTTGTTGCACTGACTGGTGAGATCATGACCATGCCAGGTCTTCCGAAAGTTCCGGCAGCTGAGAGAATCGACGTTGACGAGACTGGTAAGATCACAGGTCTGTTCTAATCAAAGAAAAAAGAAACATCAGGCGGATATACCTGTCCGCCTGGCGTTATAAAAAGGTCATGGCTTACATGATGACTAAGAACAATAAGGAGACAACGAAATGGGATTTTCAACAAGTACATGTACAGAATTTGTAGAAGTTCTTGCTTCTAAAGCCCCGGTTCCAGGCGGCGGCGGAGCATCTGCACTGGTAGGTGCTGTAGGAACTGCACTTGGAAATATGGTAGGAAGCCTTACTGTTGGCAAGAAGAAATATGCTGATGTTGAGGATGAAATGTGGGAGCTGAAAGGCAAATGCGACCAGCTTCAGAAAGATTTCCTTCGCCTGATCGAGCGCGATGCAGAAGTTTTTGAGCCTCTTTCCAAAGCATATGGAATGCCAAAAGAGACAGAGGAAGAGAAGGCTGAGAAAGCAAGAGTTATGGCAATCGTATTAAAGGATGCCTGCTCTGTTCCTATGGAGATCATGGAGAAATGCTGTGAGGCACTTGATCTGATCAAGGAATTTGCTGCAAAAGGCTCCAAGCTTGCCATCAGTGATGCTGGTGTAGCAGCAACCTTCTGCAAAGCTGCATTAAAGGGTGCCAGCCTGAATGTTTATATTAACACCAAATCCATGGCTGACAGAGAGTACGCAGAAGAGCTGAATGCAAAGGCTGACGCAATGCTTGAGAAATACTGCAAGCTTGCAGATGAGACATTTGACAGCGTACTTGCAAGACTGAAATAATAAAGGAGATCATCAAAAATGGCAAAACAGTTATTAGGTAAAGAAGTAACTGCTGCATTAAACGAGCGTATCAAAGGCAATGTAGCAGCACTTCAGGAAAAAGGCGTAAATCCAACACTTTGCATCATCCGTGTAGGAGAGAATCCAAGTGATATTTCCTATGAAAAAGGAGCAACAAAGCGCTGCGAGACATTAGGCGTTGCATGCGAGAAAATCCTTCTTCCAGAGGATGTAGCTCAGGATGAGCTTCTTGCAGTTATCGATAAAGTAAACAAAGACGACCACATCCATGGCGTTCTTCTGTTCCGTCCGCTTCCGAAGCACTTAGATCAGGCTGTGATCGAGAATGCACTTGCTCCGGAGAAAGACGTTGACTGTATGACAGATCTTTCCATGTCTGGTGTTTTCACAGGCAAGAAGATCGGTTTCCCACCATGTACACCACAGGCCTGCATGGAGATCCTGGATCATTACGGAATCGACTGCACAGGAAAGAAAGCAGTTGTGATCGGAAGAAGCCTTGTTGTTGGTAAACCGGCAGCCATGATGCTTGTTAAGAAAAACGCAACTGTAACCATCTGCCATACAAGAACTGTAGACATGCCGTCTGTAGCACGTGAGGCTGATATCATCATCGTAGCAGCAGGACGCGCAGGCGTTGTTGGTGCAGAGTATGTAAAAGAGGGACAGGTTGTCATCGATGTAGGAATCAACGTAAACGCAGAAGGCAAACTTTGCGGAGATGTTGATTATGCAGCTGTTGAGCCGGTCGTAGACGCCATCACACCAGTTCCTGGCGGAGTTGGAAGCGTAACTACTTCTGTTCTTGTCGGACATGTTGTAGAGGCTGCCATGCGTAAGGTAAATGCATAATTATTGATCAGATTATAATGATATAAGGATGTAATCAGATACATCCAGTGTCCAAGCGGAAAAAAGGCTCTCCAGAGTGAAATCTGGGGAGTTTTTTTGTGGCTCAGATTTCGTGAAATCTCCCATTATATGGCAAAATTTTGTTTTGCTATTACAAAAAATTTGCTTTTCTCAGTAAGATATTGTACTATAGAAAGTACAGATAAATGGAGGTAACACATTATGGGAAAAGTGATGGCAGTAAACATCAGTGAGAAGCGAGGGACTCAGAAGGTCAATATCCACACTGTAAAACTGATCGAGAATTACGGACTGGAGAATGATGCCCATGCAGGGAACTGGCATCGCCAGGTCAGCCTTCTGTCCTATGAAAAAATAGAAGAATTTAAAGCCAAAGGAGCACCTGTAAAGGATGGTGCTTTCGGGGAAAATCTGATCGTACAGGGGTTTGATTTTAAAACACTTCCGATAGGAACCCGCCTGAAGTGCAACGATGTGATCCTGGAGATCACCCAAATCGGGAAACAGTGTCATAATGGCTGTGAAATATTCCAGATCATGGGAGACTGCATTATGCCCCGGGAGGGCGTTTTTGCAAAAGTGATCCATGGCGGCGTGATCTCTGAGGGAGATGAGATGGTTTATGCTTGACAGATACGGAAGGAATATTAATTACCTGCGGATATCCCTTACAGACAGATGTAATCTCCGGTGCGTGTACTGCATGCCGGAAGAAGGAATCCATCAAATTCCAAGAACGGAAATACTGGATACAGATGAGATCGTGAGAGTCTGCCGCGCAGCCAGTGAACTGGGGATTTCCAAGATCAAACTGACTGGAGGCGAGCCTCTTGTACGCAGAATCTGTATTCCACTGGTAAAAGAGTTGAAAGCCCTTCCTGGAATCAGTCAGGTAACGCTGACTACCAATGGAATCCTGCTGGCAGAGCAGCTCCCGGAGCTGATGGAAGCTGGGCTGGATGCTGTAAATATCAGTCTGGATACCCTCGCAGCAGAGACGTTTGAGCGGATAACAAGAAGAAGTGCTCTGCCCCAGGTATTGCAGGGCCTGGAAAAAGCACTTTCCTATCCATCTCTGAAGGTGAAAGTAAATTGTGTTCCCACATTTCAGCCGGAAGCGGATCTTATACAGATCGCAGAGCTTGCCAGGGAGAATCTCCTGCATGTTCGTTTCATTGAAATGATGCCAATTGGTCTCGGAAAGGAGTTTACAGCCAGGGGAGAAGAACAGATAAAGGTTGTTCTGGAAAGAGCGTACGGATCAATGACACCTACAGGGGAAAGACTTGGAAATGGCCCCTGTCATTATTATACCCTGGAAAACTTCCAGGGCAGGATCGGTTTTATCAGTGCATTGTCCCATAAATTTTGCGACAGCTGCAACCGGGTACGTCTTACTTCTACCGGTTTCCTAAAAGGCTGTCTGCAGTTTGAGAACGGAGCAGATCTGAAAGCTCTGATTCGCGGCGGCTGTTCAGATGAGACTTTAAAAGCAGCAATAGAAAAAGTAATCTATGAGAAACCAGCAGGCCATAATTTTCAGGAAGAGAAAAAAGGAAACGAAGAATCCCATATCATGGCACAGATAGGCGGGTGAATATGCTGCGAAAGCAGGGATGGGATAGGACAGAGCAGTTTCTGAAAGGACGGGCAGGCGGTTCTTAGCGTATATAAAACGAAAAAAGATGACAGATAAGGAAAGTCGGAGAGTGCAGCTGTATCATATGTGCAGCCTGCGCAATCTGGCCTTTTTTGTATGTTTTCATATATTTTGACATACAAAATTGTGCAAAAATAATTGTTAATTAATAAACTTATACGGAATTACTTGCCAAAATGAACAAAAAATTATATAATTTCATTACAAAAAATAGTCATGTTTGTTAAAAAATACGCAAAGCCAGCAGCCTTGGAGGACGGGGACAAAAGACCTGTAGGCAGCTGGCAAGTAAGGAGGTTAACAAAAATGGTAGATCAGTCATATTACAAGAAAGCAGATGAGATTATCGATCATTATGAGCGGTGTGCGGCATCTTTAATCCCCATCATGCAGGATATCCAGGCAGAATATCGGTACCTGCCTGCAGAGCTTCTGACCTACGTAGCCGAGAAGATCGGCGTTACTGAAGCGAAAGCCTTCAGTGTTGCAACCTTTTATGAGAACTTTTCCTTTGAGCCTAAGGGAAAATACATAATCAAAGTATGCGACGGTACGGCCTGTCATGTAAGAAAGTCTATTCCGGTTAAGGAAGCCTTCATGAAAGAGCTTGGACTGAGCAATAAGAAACATACCACAGATGATATGATGTTTACGGTAGAGACCGTGTCCTGTCTTGGAGCCTGCGGACTTGCTCCCACCTGTATGGTCAATGAAGAAGTGCATGCCAAGATGACACCAGAGAAGGTAGTAGAGCTGATTAACAGATTGAGAGGTGAGAATGGATGAGAATTAACAGTAAAGAAGATCTGCAAAGCAAAAGAGCTGAGATTGAACAGAATATCCAGAGCTTCACATGCCGCGTTCTCGTCTGTTCCGGTACCGGATGTATGGCTTCCGGTGCACAGAAGATCTATGATGAGATGGTAAGACTCTGTGAAGGTATTGACGGTGTGGAGATCGAAATGCAGAAGGATATCCCACACGTAGGCGTGATCAAGACTGGCTGCCAGGGACTTTGCGAGTTAGGCCCTCTTGTAAGAATTGAGCCATATGGATATCAGTATGTACATGTTCAGGAAGAAGACTGTCTGGAGATCGTAGAGCGTACCGTACGTCTGGGACAGCCTGTAGACCGTCTGTTTTACCGTCATGGGGATGAAGTCTGTCCGAAGCCTGAGGACATCCCGTTCCTCAGCCGTCAGACCCGTATTGTTCTTGAGAACTGCGGTAAGATCGACGCAGAGTCCATTGATGAATATATTGCAGCAGGCGGTTTTTCTGCCCTTGCGAAAGCAGTCACAGAGATGACACCCCAGGATGTCATTGACGAAGTTACGAAATCCGGTCTTCGCGGACGTGGAGGCGCTGGTTTCCCGGTGGGTAAGAAATGGTCACAGGTAGCAAGACAGGCTGAAAAGACACGCTATGTAGTATGTAACGGTGATGAGGGTGATCCGGGAGCATTTATGGATGGCTCCGTTATGGAAGGTGATCCTTATAAGATGATCGAAGGTATGATCATTGCCGCCTATGCTGTTGGAGCTGAGAACGGATATATTTATGTACGTGCAGAATATCCTCTTTCCGTAGCAAGACTTCGCCTTGCCATTTCCCAGGCTGAGAAATATGGTCTTCTGGGAGAGAATATCCTTGGCAGCGGCGTGAATTTCCATCTTCATATTAACCGCGGTGCAGGAGCTTTCGTATGTGGTGAAGGTTCTGCCCTTACTTCCTCTATTGAAGGAAACAGAGGTATGCCTCGTGTTAAACCGCCTCGTACCGTTGAGAAAGGTCTGTGGGGCAAACCAACAGTATTAAATAACGTAGAGACTTACGCAAATGTTCCGAAGATTATTGCCCAGGGCGCTGAATGGTTCCGTACCATCGGAACAGAGGGAAGCCCAGGAACCAAGACCTTCTCCCTGACAGGTGCCATTGAGAATACTGGTCTTATTGAAGTTCCAATGGGAACCACACTTCGTGAGATCATTTATGATATCGGCGGCGGCCTGAAGAGCGGTGCTGCATTTAAGGGCGTTCAGATCGGTGGACCATCCGGCGGATGTCTGATCGAAGAACAACTGGATGCACCTCTTGATTTTGACTCCGTGAAGAAGCTGGATGCTATCATGGGTTCCGGCGGCCTTGTTGTTATGGACGAGAATACCTGTATGGTAGAGGTTGCCCGTTTCTTCATGAGCTTTACCCAGCGCGAGAGCTGCGGCAAATGTGTACCTTGCCGTGAGGGTACCAAGCGTATGCTGGAGATCCTTGAGAAGATCGTTGCAGGCAAGGGAGAGATGTCCGATCTTGATGAGCTGGAAGAGCTTGCAAAGATGGTTCAGAGCATGGCTCTTTGCGGACTTGGAAAGAGTGCACCACTTCCGGTTCTCAGTACCATGAAGCGTTTCCGTGAGGAATACGAGGAGCATATCCGCGACAAGAAGTGTCGTGCAAAGGTTTGTACGGCTCTCCGCCAGTTCCACATCAATCCGGAATTCTGTATTGGCTGTGGAAAATGTGCCAAGAACTGTCCTGCCGGGGCAATTTCCGGCAAGATCAAATCACCTTATCATATTAATAACGATGTATGTATCAAGTGCGGTACCTGTAAGGATAACTGTAACTTTGATGCAATATATGTGGAAATGTAGAGGGAGGACAGATTATGGGTACAATGACAATTGACGGCAGAAAAGTCGAATTTACAGATGAAAAAAATGTCCTGACCGTAATCCGTAAGGCAGGCATTAATATTCCCACACTTTGTTATCACTCAGAGGTTTCCACATTTGGAGCCTGTCGTCTGTGTACGGTAGAGGATGACAGAGGAAGAACCTTCGCTTCTTGTTCTGAGGAGCCAAGGGATGGAATGGTAATTTATACAAACTCAGGCAAGATCAAGAAATACAGGAAACTGGTTGTAGAACTGCTTCTTGCAGCTCATTGCCGTGACTGTACCACCTGTGTAAAGAGTGGAGAGTGCGTTCTTCAGGAACTGGCTCACCGCCTTGGCGTACATAACATCCGTTTCCAGAATACAAGAGAGCAGTACGAGATTGATGACAGTTCACCATCACTGGTTCGTGACCCTAATAAATGTATCCTCTGCGGTGACTGTGTACGTGCCTGTGAGGAACTTCAGGGAATCGGCGCGTTGAATTTCGCATATCGTGGAACTGAAGCAATCGTAATCCCTGCATTCAATAAGAAGATCGCAGAAACCCAGTGTGTAAACTGCGGACAGTGTCGTGTATATTGTCCTACAGGTGCGATTTCCATTAAGACACATATGGATGAAGTATGGGAAGCTCTTGCAGATCCAAATGTCCGCGTAGTAGCACAGATCGCTCCGGCAGTCCGTGTTGCAGTAGGCGACCACTACAGCCTTCCGAAGGGCCGAAGCGTAATGGGTAAGATCGTCAATGCGCTCCACAGAATGGGATTTGATGAAATTTACGATACTACATTCAGTGCTGACCTTACCATTATGGAAGAGTCCGCAGAATTCCTGAACCGGATTGAGAAGGACGAGAACCTTCCGCTTCTCACCTCCTGCTGCCCGGCATGGGTAAAATTTATTACAGACCAGTATAAGGATTATATTCCGAATCTGTCTACCTGCAGATCCCCACAGGGAATGATGTCTGCAGTCATCAAAGAGTACTTCCGTGATCCTGAGAATGCCAAGGGTAAGAAGACCGTTATGGTATCTATTATGCCATGCACAGCTAAGAAGGCGGAGATAATCCGTCCGAACAGCTTTACAGAGGGGGAGCAGGATACCGATATTGTGATCACCACTACAGAACTGCTTCGCATGATCGACAACTTTGGTCTTGACTTCGCACAGCTGGAGCCGGAAGCATGCGATATGCCATTTGGATTTGGTTCTGGCGGCGGTGTTATCTTCGGTGTTACCGGTGGTGTGACTGAGGCGGTTCTCCGTCGTTTAAGCCCGGATCACTCCAAAGAAACCATGCGGGAGATCGCAGAGTGCGGTGTACGTGGAGATGAGGGCATTAAAGAATTCTCTGTTCCATATAAGGGAATGGATATCAATGTATGCGTAGCCAGCGGTCTTGCAAATGCAAGAACGGTTATGGAGCGAGTAAAGAACGGGGAAGCCAATTACCATCTGATCGAGGTTATGGCATGCCGCCGTGGATGTATCATGGGTGGAGGCCAGCCGGTACGTGCCGGCGACAGAACCAAGGCTGCAAGAGCCAAGGGACTGTACAATGCAGACAATACCATGCTGATCAAGAAATCCGATGAGAACCCGATGGTTCTGGAACTTTACCAGGGACTGCTGAAAGGCAAGGAGCACAAGCTGCTCCACAATGAGTTTTATTGATTTTTAAATATGATCCAGTTGTTTGGCAGCTACGCCATGGAAAATGGCTTCCGCCAGTGGGAGAAGCAATAGCATAATAAAAAGCCCGACTGCATAATATTTAGAGGAAGAGTATATACCTGTGCCGAGAAATCATCTCGCAGCTACCTTTCAATTATGATGCAGGAGGGCTTTTTTATATGGAAAATTTTCAGATTTACCGGGACATACAGGCCAGAACCGGCGGCGATATATACATAGGCGTTGTAGGCCCTGTCCGTACTGGAAAATCCACTTTTATCCGCAGGTTTATGGAGCTGATCGCTCTGCCTGGGATGGATGAAAAAATGCAAAAAGAAGTGCGGGACCAGCTGCCCTTAAGCGGTTCCGGGAAAATGATCACCACAGTGGAGCCTAAATTTATACCAAAGGAAGCGATCCCGGTTGATTTAGGCGAAGACCTGAAGGTACAGGTGCGTCTTATCGACTGTGTGGGTTTTCTCGTAAAAGATGCAGGCGGCAATCTGGAGGACGGAAAAGAGCGGATGGTAAAAACCCCCTGGTTTTCCAAGGCAGTTCCTTTCCATGAGGCTGCGAAGGTGGGAACGGAAAAAGTGATCCAGGAGCATTCTACCATTGGTCTTGTGGTCACCACAGATGGAAGCTTTGGAGAAATTCCAAGAGAAAATTTTGTCCAGGCAGAAGCGCAGACAGTGACAGAACTAAAAGCCCAGAAAAAGCCGTTTCTTATTGTGGTAAATTCCCAGCTGCCCCATAGGGAAGAGACCATTCAGCTTGTGAATGAGCTTCAGAATAAATATCAGGTACCAGTACTTGCGCTGAACTGCGAACAGCTGAAAAAAGAAGATATCGCGCAGATCCTGGAAAAAATCCTTTACGAGTTCCCAGTTACCCAGCTGCAGTTTTTTATTCCCAAATGGGTGGAAATGCTGCCAGCAGCCAGTGAGCTGAAAGGCCAGATCCTTTCCCAGATAAAAGCCTGTATGAAAAAGCTTCTCCACATCCGGGATATTACCAGGGAATCGGTGAAATTAGAAGGGCCTTATGTGCAGGACACCCTTCTGGATAGTGTAAGCCTGTCTGATGGAACCGTCCAGATCCGGCTGCAGGTAGACGACAAATATTATTATAAAATGCTTAGTGACATGAGCGGGATCCCCATGGAAAGCGAGTATGAACTGATCCATACCATGAAAGAGCTGGCAGCTATGAAGGAAAAGTATGTAAAGGTAAAAGATGCCCTTGACGCTGTGAACGGCAGCGGCTATGGGGTGGTAGTGCCGGAGCTTTCCCAGATCCAGCTGGAAGAGCCTGCCGTGATCCGCCAGGGAAATAAATATGGCGTAAAGATCAGATCCAAGAGTCCTTCCATCCATATGATCAAAGCAGATATTGAAACTGAAATTGCGCCAATCGTGGGAACAGAGCAGCAGGCAAAAGACCTGATCACATACATTGGGGAAAGCGATGCAAGAGGGGAAAGCATCTGGGAGACCAATATTTTTGGAAAATCCATTGAACAGCTGGTTCAGGATGGAATCAAAAGCAAGCTTGCCATGATCAGCGAGGAAAGTCAGGTAAAGCTTCAGGACACCATGCAGAAGATCGTAAACGACAGCAAAGGCGGTCTGGTGTGCATTATTATATAGAATCCTGGCAAAAAGGCAGTGCATTTAAAGCAGCTGCCTTTTGCTATGAAGAAAATGTTACAAAAAGTTATCGTTTATCTGTAATCGTGCTCTTTTTTCCATTTCGCCAGATATTCCATCTGCTCCTGGTCGGAAAGAAACTGGGAATAAGCATCATTCCCCGCCGCCAGGCAGCAGAACAGAACCAGAAGCTGTAAAGCAAAAAACAGGATCAGAAATAAAACTGCAAATACAACCATAAAAATCCTCCTTTATCTGTATTAAAAAGTCTTTACAGAAAAGTTAATTTTATACATTTTACGCTGGAAAAGTAGAAAAGAGTAGTGGGGTTTGGTATAATTATAAAAACTGTTTTTACAGTAGAAAAAAAACAAGTGCTATAATAAAGACAGTATGAAAGCGATATGGGAGGAAATCAAGTATGAAGAAAAGGGGGCGGGTTCTTGTCTTATTAATGACTGCGCTACTGGCAGCAGAACCTATGCAGATGGTATATGCGGAATCAGCAGGAACCGTTGCGAATATGTCTGGTTCTGTCACAGATGTGAATCCCGGAGATGGAACGAATAGTGTTGTTTCCGGTTGGATAAAGGCAGCGAAGGGATATCAGTATAAGCTGGCTGACGGAACGGTTATCCAGAAATCCGGCTGGGTCACTATTGAAGGAAAGAAATACTACCTGCAAAAAGGCGGAATACGCTATCAGGGCTGGCAGACTTATAAGAAGAAAAAGCGTTACTACTTGTCCAATGGTCAAATGGCAAAGAACCGCTGGATTAAAGAAAACGGGCAATATTACTATATCCGCAAGGATGGAACATCTGCACCAGCAGGCAAATGGCTCACTGTAAAAGGCAAGAAATACTACATCTGTAAGAAAGGCTATCGTGTAACAGGTCTTCAGACTATTAAGAAAAAGAAATATTACTTTAATTCAAAAGGCGTTCTGATCAAGAATAAATCCAGTTATAAGATTAAAGGCCAGTTATATGAGATCGATTCTGATGGGGTTGCAGTAAAGACATCTGCACTAAAATCCGAATGTATGAGGAAAGCCAGAAAGTTTGTAGCTAGGCATACTACCTCCAAAATGTCAAAGAGGCAGAAGCTTCGCGCATGCTTTAACTACATTTTATGGTATAACAATTTTAAACCGTGGATCAATCCTACGAATGCGGAGTTTAAGACAAAGAACTGGCCGTATCAGTCTGCAATCTATATGTTTGACAATAACCTTTCAGGAAGCTGTTATGGCATAGCAAGTGCTTTTGCAGCATGTGCTAAGGCTCTGGGATATGAACCATATGTGATTGCAACAACTGGTGACCACGGTTTCGTAGTGATCGACGGGCTGTATTATGATAATATGGGACCACTGTTTGGAGCGTCTACACATAGCGCATACAGAATCAGATCCAAAGTGAAATTCTAAAAACAGCTTCACTTTCAGAACAGAAGACTGTCAGAGAAAATCTGATAGAATATAAATTTAAAGAAAAGGGAGAATATTGAGATGAAAAAATGGAAAAAATTATTGATTCCGGCAATGTGCGTTTTCATGCTGCAGACACCGGTAATCGCAAGTGCAGATGCAACTGTCAGTGGGAATGCTGCTTCGGTGATCACAGATCCTGTTGCCACGCCTGCGCAAGCTGTTAAGAATGGCATTTACACAGAAAGCGACAAGAAATACCTTTATGTAAATGGTGTAAAGAAGAAAAACTGTTGGGATAAGACTAAGACATACTACTTCGGCAAAAATGGGGCCGCTTATGCAGCACCGAAGGTGGCTGAGTCCAAGAAAAATGTAAAAGTTTTCAAAATTGGCAAAAAGAAATATGGATTTGATAGAAACGGTTGTAAAGTAAAAACTGGTATTTATGCTGACAAGAATGGAACTCCGTACTATTTCAAAAAGGGCGTACTTGTAGAGAAGAAGAGTGCCCAGTTAAAGAAGGCAAGTAAATTTAGGGCAAATGGTAAGACCTTGCGTAAGCTGATGGGCAAAAAGCCATCTAAGACAACTACCTCTTCCAGTTGTATGACAGGAGTGAAAAAGGATCTTACTTTAACTTATGCCAATATTTATGTACAGCTTGGAAAGAAGAAAAACGGCAGTGAGATCGTTTATGGCATTCAGGCACGTTAAGGGCAGCTTTGTAGAAATGATATAAGCGAAACAGGCTAAGAAAATAGGTTACTGTTCACTCCGTTCACAGCAACATGCTTCGCGATGCACAGAAATCATGCATTCGCATGATTTCGCGCTGCAATTCTCGGGTTTTCTGTGAATTATGTTCACAAAAAGCACCTCGCGGAATGTTACCAGTGAACAGTAACGAAAATAGCACTGGGCATTATTTATAGAAGAATAAATGACAGGAGAAATTAGTATGAGAAAGTTTACAAAATCAATGGCAGTAATTTTATCCCTGAGTATGACTCTTACAATGGGAACCCCTGTATTTGCAGATGCAGAGTCTTCAAACACTACAGTGAATGCAGAGCAGACAGTTACACCTACCCCTGCACCGCAGGTTAAGATCCCGAAAACCGGTTTCTATACCAAGAACGGCAAAACCTACTACAACAGAAAAGGCAAGCTGGTAAAGAACAAATACGGCTACAAGATCGGTAAGAAATATTACCGCATCAACAAAAAAGGTGTTGTAACCAAACTTTCCACAGCAGAAGGTCTTGCCGGTGCCCGTCTTGATAAATGCGGCGGAAATTTAAAAAAAGCATTCCAGTGGAGCTCAAGAAATATTAGATACTGGGGTAACGTTGGAACACCGAAAAAAGGTCAGAATGAAGTTGGATATTATGCAACTTACGGCTTCAAGAATGGAAGAGGCGATTGCTATGTTATGGCGGCAACTTTCTGTATGATGGCGAAGGCAAAGGGCTATAAGGTAAGATTTGTAAAAGGAACTGTACCGCAGAGAAATGGCAAAAATGGTGCACATGCATGGTGCGAGATCAAATCTGGCGGTACCTGGTATGTGTATGACCCGAACTTTGCATATTCTTTTAGAAATAATCCAAAGGCGCACAGCGGATATAAGTTTAAATATAGAACAAAAGGTACCTATCAGTACAATAAGAAAAGAACGAAAATTACTGTTTAAAAATTAAAAAGGCTAAAAAGTATGACGTAAGGAGAGAATCATGAAGAAAAAAATACTAATCGCATTATTAGCAGGAACAATGATAGCAGCAGCTCCGGTAAGCAGCTTTGCAGCAGAGGCAACAGACGCTGCCGAGGAGGTTCAGGAGTCCACATCAGAGGATAGTCAGGATACTACAGAAGCAGAGGAATCCAAAGAAGAAAAAGCCGCAGACGAGCAGAAGAAAGAGGAACTGAAAACAGTCGGTGAGAAAAAAGACGGCTGCATCACTTTCAAAATGAAAAATGCTACTTCAAAGAAAATCACCGGGCTTGCTATTAAGACTGCAGAAGATACTGAATTTCCAGAGAATATGATGGCAGCAGAGGATTCCTTTGAGTTAAAAGAGAAGAAAAAGGTATTTTACTCCAAGGCAGCAGAGGAGAATACAGAAGAAACAACAGATGCAGCCGCAGAAGACCAGGCACCTGCCTATGATCTTCATATTACATTTGAGGATGAGACAACGGCTGATGTTCATGGTGTAGCTCTTGAAGACCTTGGAACGCTTACAATCCGAGAGAAGGATGGAATTGTTTACGGTACCTACAAGACAAAGAGTACCAAAGAGAAAAAGAGCACCTATGATACAGAGAAAGCCATTGCAGATCAGGCAGCAGCGGATGCAGCTGCAGCAGAAGCAGCGTCCCAGCAGACTGAGAGTTATGACAGCAATGATTATTCCTACGACTATAGCAATGATTATTCTTATGATTATGATTATGATTATGATGACGGCGGTGACAGCGGTGATGACGGAGATGGTTGTCTGGATGATGGTCTTTTAAACTAAATGGAATTGTCTGTTTATGTGTTACTGTTCGCAGTAATGCTTATGCAGATATCACGAACTATATAGGATAAGGGCTCCTGCACTGTACAGAGCAAGAGCCCTTATCCAGTCTTAGGAGAAAAATATGTCGCTAGTATCTAATCTCTTTTTACTTTTTGTGGCAGCAATTGTATTTGTCTATTACATTGTGCCGCATAGATTTCAGTGGATCGTCCTTCTTGTCTTCAGCTATATTTATTACATAGCAGGCGGTCCCCGTTATGTTGTCTTTATTCTTTTTTCCACCCTGGTTACCTGGCTGATGGCGCTTCTTATCGAAAAAACAGAAGAGAAGGGCGATCATAAGAGTGCAAAAAGGCTTTTGATCCTTGGACTTGTGCTCAATTTCGGAATGCTGGGAATTGTAAAGTATACCAACTTTGCAGTGGAAAATATCAATGCATTGTTTCATCTGAATTTAAGAGGAATGGCACTTCTTCTTCCCCTTGGAATCTCTTTCTATACATTTCAGTCCTCAGGATATCTTCTTGATGTATATTGGAAGAGATGCAAGGCAGAGAAGCAGCCGTTCAAATATGCCCTGTTTGTGTCTTTCTTTCCGCAGATCCTCCAGGGCCCCATTGGAAGATACAGCCGTCTGGCAGACCAGCTGTATGCAGAGCATTCCTTTAAAGGGGAAAATATTACCAGAGGCTTTGAACGGATCCTCTGGGGATTCTCTAAGAAAATGATCCTGGCAGACTGGGCGGCCGTTTTTGCAGATGCGATCTTTGATGATCCAGCCCAATATAATGGAGTGGCCCTTCTGGGAGTCCTTTTTTATACCATACAGCTCTATGCGGATTTTTCCGGTGGAATGGACGTGGTGATCGGTATTTCACAGATGTTTGGCATTCAGCTGGATGAAAACTTCAAACGCCCGTTTTTTGCAGTTTCCATTACAGATTTCTGGCATCGCTGGCATATTACCCTTGGAACCTGGATGAAGGATTATGTATTTTATCCGGTTACTTTATCCGGCTGGATGGGGAAATTCGGCAAATGGGGTAAAAAGACATTTGGCAAAAAAATTGGCCGGACCCTTCCAATCTGCCTGGCGAATCTGATCGTATTCTTTGTAGTGGGAGTATGGCATGGCGCCGCATGGAAATACATTGTATACGGTATGTATAACGGTATTATCATTGCATTCAGCGGACTTATGGCAGAGAACTACCGCAGCTGGAAAAAGAAACTGCATATTTCAGGCAAAGAGACCTGGTATTATGTGTTTACTGTGATAAGAACCTTCATACTGGTTGTGATCAGCATGTATTTTGACCGCGCAGATAGTGTAGGACAGGCCTTTCATATGATGAAACAATCTGTTACACACTTTTCCCCGTCACAGCTGCTTCTGATTCCGGCAGGCAGACAGGGCACTGCCTTTACTCCCTATGCGCTTTGGATCATTGCAGTGGGATGCGTAATTTTGTTTATCATAGGCGTTCTTCAGGAACGGGGTATGAAGATACGGGAATCCCTTGGAAAGCTGCCCCTTCCTGTTACAGCTGCCATATATTTCTGCGTGCTGGTATCCATTGGCTTGTTTGGTTCCACAGCAGTAGCGAGAGGTTTTATCTATGCACAATTTTAAGAAGATCATAAAAACAATAATCGTGCTTGCCGTATGCATAGCACTTCTTGTGGGACTGGACACGGCACTTTATCCCTGTACGTTTATGCGAAATGATATCCATGCAGTGGTAAGCAATCAATATGACGATATTATTCTTGGAACTTCCCACGGAATGACAGACATTGATCCGGCGGTGATGGAAGAAATTACTGGAAGAACTGGCCACAATGTCTGTGTAGGCGGAGAATACGGAATTGACGCTTATTACATTGCCAGACTGATCGCAGAGAAACAAAAGCCCACCCGGATCATTTACGAGGTGGATCCCGGATATTTTGTTTCCGAAAAAGAAGAAGGAAATAATTATCTGCTGTTCTTCCATGAATTTCCTTTTTCCAGGGCGAAACTGGAATACTTCTGGAATTCCATTGCAAAATGTAATTTCCGTACGATCCTGTTCCCCTGGTATGAGTATTCCCTTAGTTATGAACTTGGAAAAGTGAAAGAAACTTTTTCCCGGAAATGGAATCAGGACTATGATATTTCCCATCTGAAAAGCGACACCCAGGAATACCACGAAAGCGGTCTGATCGAGCGCTATCCAGTGGACACCTCCAAGCTGAAAATGAAAGATCTGAAGCTTTTCGAGGAAGACCAGGTAAATCCGCAGAATATGGAATATCTTGGGAAATTAATTGCTTTTTGCAAGGAGAATGACATTGAGTTTGTAGCTGTGACTACACCAATTCCTATTAATACCTTAAAAGCTTACAGTGATAACTATAATGCTGCATGGAAATATTTTGGAGAGTATTTTGACCAGCAGAAAGTTACTTATTTAAACTTTAACACACAGTATTTCAAGGCATTTTCACATGATCTTAAGGATTACACAGACTATGATGGACATATGAATGGAAATGCTGCTTCTGAATATTCCAAAGTTCTGGCAAATATTCTGAAAGGAGAAGGCGTATGATTACAAATGTTTTAGAATATCTTGAAGCTTCCGCAGCAAAATATCCAGACAAAACGGCGTTTGCAGATCTTGACTCTGCATGTACCTTTGAGGAGCTTCGCCAGCGGGCAAGAAGACTTGGGACAGCTTTGGCGGAACATTTCCTGCCTGGAAATCCGGTACCAGTATTTATGGAAAAAAGTGTGGATACCATAGGGGTATTCATGGGGGCTGTCTATGCAGGCTGCTTTTATGTAATGCTTGACACAAAGCAGCCGGCAGCCAGAATACAGCAGATTCTGGAAATTCTTGACAGCGATGTGATCGTGACATCGCAGAAATATGAAAAGGATCTGGAAAAACTGGAGTTCAGGGGAAAAGTTTTATTCACAGAGGAACTGGATCAGGGCGCAGAGGATTCCTTTGTGCTGGACCGTATTCGCGCACAGGCTGTGGATACAGATCCCCTCTATGGAATTTTTACCTCCGGCTCTACGGGAGTTCCTAAGGGTGTTGTAGTAGGGCATCGTTCGGTTATTGATTTTATTGACTGCTTTATAGAGCTTTTTCATATTACCTCTGAAGATGTGATGGGAAATCAGGCTCCATGGGATTTTGATGTGTCTGTAAAAGACATTTATTCTGGCCTGAAAACAGGAGCAACGGTACAGATCATTCCGAAACAGTATTTTTCCATTCCCAAAAATCTGCTTGATTTTCTGGTTGACAGAGAGGTTACCACCATTGTGTGGGCTGTTTCTGCCATGTGCATTATCAGTACCTTAAATGGTTTTACCTACAAGGTGCCGGATAAGATCAAAAAGGTACTGTTTTCCGGTGAAGTGATGCCAATTAAACATTTGAATATCTGGAGAAAGTATCTTCCGGACACCATGTTTGTAAATATCTATGGCCCTACAGAGATAACCTGCAATTGTACCTATTATGTAGTAGACAGAGAATTTCAGCCTGGCGATGTACTTCCAATGGGCAGGGCATTCCCCAATGAGAAGGTATTCCTTCTGGATGAGGAGGACCATCTGGTGACAGAAAAAGGTGTAAACGGAGAAATCTGCGTAGCGGGAAGTGCACTGGCCCTTGGCTATTACCGAAACCCGGAACAGACCAGAAAGGCATTTGTGCAGAATCCCTTGAATAACCGTTATCTGGAGCCAATTTACCGGACTGGAGATCTGGCGTTCTATAACGAAAGGGGAGAGCTGTGCTTTGCAACCCGAAAGGACTTCCAGATCAAACATATGGGACATAGAATTGAGCTTGGGGAGATCGAGACTGCAATGGATAAGATCCCTGAGATCCGCAGAAGCCTTTGCATTTACGATCAGCCAAAGAATAAGATCGTAGCCTTCTATGAAGGGGAAATCGACCGCAAAACCCTGTCACGTTCACTGGTAAAATATGTGCCAAATTTTATGGTTCCCAATGTGTTTGTCCAGGTGGAAATCATGCCGCTTACCAAGAACGGCAAGATTGACCGGAAAGAACTGACAGCCAGATACCAGGAGGGAAGATAAATGGCAGATTATCATTTTTTACAGAAATTTATCGAAGAGAAAAGCCCTACTCCTTCTTATGTTTTTGATCTGGATATTCTTTCAGAACATGTAGAAAAGATAAAGAAGCTACTGGAAGGGAAAGCAAGAGTCTGCTATGCCATGAAGGCAAATCCTTTTCTGACCAGGCCGATGTTAAGTCATGTGGATCTTTTTGAAGTGTGCTCTCCAGGAGAATTCCGCATCTGCGAACGCGTGGGTGTGCCTATGGAGAAGATCGTACTTTCGGGTGTATATAAAAACCCGGCAGATATTTCTTATGTACTGAAGACATATGGGGGGAAAGGTGTATACACAGTAGAGTCCTGGGAACATTTAAGACATCTGAACCAGAATGCAGAAGCGCTGGGAATGAAAATCCATGTGCTGATCCGTATGACCAGCGGAAATCAGTTTGGAATGGATGAAGAGGATATCAGAAAGATCATTTCCAGGAGGGAAGAATACAAAGGGCTTCATATTCTGGGCCTTCAGTTTTATTCTGGAACCCAGAAGAAAAATCTTTCCCAGATGGAGAAAGAGCTTCAGACTCTGGATGGATTTCTGGGAGAATTACACCGTGAGTATGGCTACCAGGCGGAAGAACTGGAATACGGACCAGGACTGTTTGTGCCCTATTTTTTGAAAGACAAAGAGGAAGATGCCACAGAACTTTTAGGAGCCTTTGGAGAACTTCTTGATAAACTTACTTTTGGTGGAAATGTGATCCTTGAAATGGGACGCTATCTTACCTATCTCTGTGGTTTTTATCTTACTTCAATTGTAGACAGGAAAGTA
Organism: Blautia sp. Sow4_E7; assembly: GCF_052116245.1. Lineage (NCBI taxonomy): Bacteria > Bacillati > Bacillota > Clostridia > Lachnospirales > Lachnospiraceae > Blautia > Blautia sp. Sow4_E7. The sequence goes on along the minus strand of NZ_JBQKLL010000002.1, from coordinate 170,754 downwards.
AATCATGGACAATCCTATGCAATCCTGGATGGGGGAATCAATCATCTCAATTATTATGGGCAGGCAATGGCTATGAAGCTTCCCCACTGTACCCAGACAGATCAGGCTGGAAAGCCACGGACCGAAGGCGAAGAGGAGCTGTGGAACCTGTGCGGATCCCTTTGTACTGTAAGTGATGTGATTGTAAAGCTTTTTCCATTGAAAAAACCTGAGATTAGTGATATGCTCATATTTGAACGCGTAGGTGCATATTCCGTAACTGAGGGAATTTATCTTTTCCTGAGCAGACCGATGCCAAGAATTTATTTCTGGCAGGAAGGGAAGCTTACATTGGTGCGGGATGCAGTACATACGGACGAAATAAATTCGGAAAGGGAGGAATCAAAAAATGGACAAATTGATTGAAATTCTTGAAGAAATTCAGCCAGACGCAGATTATGAGACCTGTGATACGTTGATCGATGATGGCATTCTGGATTCTTTTGCCATCCTGTCAATTGTAAGCGAGCTTCAGGATGAATTTGACATTACCATTACCCCTGCTGACATTGTTCCAGAGAACTTTAACTCCGCAGCAGCACTCTGGGAAATGGTTTGCCGTCTGAAAGGCTGATAGCAATCATGTGATACATAAGGGAGAGCGAGTATGCGAAAGATAAGAAAAATTCTTGCCATTGCAGCGATATCTGCAATGACGATTTGCACAGTGCCTGTTCAAGCAGAAAACGGGGGGGCGGTTTCTGATACAGTTCAGACCCAGCCCACAGTGGCCGTAAAGAAAAGCGGTCTTATAAAAGAAGGTACCAAATACGTTTACTACGATAAGAAAGGCAATAAGCTGAAAAGTAAATGGAAAACCATTGGAAAAAACCGCTATTATTTTAAAGCAGATGGAACAGCTGCTGTTGGTGGAACCAAAATTGGAAAGTACATATATGTTTTTGACCTGCAGGGAAGACTGATCAAGCCATCCAAATCCAAGATTGTTACTGTAGGCAAAACATCATACTATGTAAACAAAAAAGGACAGGCAACAAAGGGATTTTTCAAAATCGGCAAAAAACTTTACAGAGGAGACGCAAAAGGTCGTCTTACCAAAAACAAAACGGTTGCGAACATTACCTTTAACAGCAAAGGATATGCCAAGAATGATTTAAATGCCAAATTAAAGATGAAGCTTATGACTACAATTTCCAGAATTACAACTCCTGGAATGAGCAAGTCACGGAAACTGTATGCATGCTGGCGTTATCTTACCAGTGGGGGACATTTCTATTATTCAACTTACTGGCCGGATTTTAACAAGAAAGGCTGGCAGCGCGAGGTGGCATACCGCATGCTGACAACAGGTGGTGGAGACTGCTATGGATTTGCCTGCACATTTGCGGCAATGGCCTATGAAATCGGATATAATCCTTATGTGGTTCTTGGAAGAGTATCTGGCACAAGAGATGGTGCCGCAGATGGACTTACAAGCCATGGCTGGGTTATGATCAATGGGGCTTACTATGATCCGGAAGCCCAGTTCGCAGGCTGGTATCGCGGTGTGTATGGAAGCGGAAGCTATGATATCAGACATACAGTCAGCCGCCGTGTAAGATATGCTTCATAATCAGACATCTTAGGGCAGACGTATTTAGTGGGAAAGAAGCGGATAAATAGTTTCTTTTCCACTTTTTACGTTTGGATTGAAAGGGAAAGAAAAATGGAAAAGAGAAAAGTACAAAAGTGGAAAATTTGGTTTGTGCGTGTTATGATCCTGTGTGGGATCCTTTTTCTTACACCACAGGTAAATGTACAGGCAGCGGCGAAAAAGAGCTGGACTGTGAAGGTGAATAAACAGTACCAGGCCAAGCTTCTCAAAAAAGGCAGCCAGTGGTATCTTCAGTCCGCAGATGTGCAGATGAAGGAATTAAAAGCTACAGAGCGGGTCGCCTATCTGTCTATTTCGTCAAAGAGTGGATTAAAAAGCGGATACTATTATTTCTACTCCAATGGAAAGCTGGATAAACGCAAAAAATTTCATACTCTGGATACCAGGATCGGAACTGTAACTTTCCATGGGACTTACTACTTTGGGGAGACTTCCGGACGTCTGAAACAGAAAGCCGGTGTATACACCATCAGCGGTAAAAAATATGGTCTTGACAAATGGGGCAGGATGATGACAGACCGCTGGTATAAGGGCTACTATTTCCTGAGCAACGGAACCATGGCAAAAAGCATGCAGATTTCTGAGACTCTGTATGTGGACGGGGATGGCAAAAAATGTACCAAAGAAGAGGTAAATCTGGGAAGCCTGAAAAGAAAGATCCAGAAGGCGATTAAAGGATATAGCGGAAGCTGGTCTGTCTATGTGAAGGATTTAAAGACCGGTGATGTGATTTCTATCAACGAGACAAGCATGTATCCAGCCAGCGTGATCAAGCTCTTTGTTATGGAGGCAACTTATGCAAGTGCTGCTGAGAAGCGGACCAGTCTGAACAGCAGTACCAAGAGCCTTCTTCGCAGCATGATCACAGTTAGTGATAACGAGAGTTATAATGCACTTGTGAGAAAAGTTGGAAAAGGCAGCTTTGCATCTGGCTGCAGTTATATCAACAAATATCTGAAAAAGAATGGCTATACAGGAACAGCAGTACACCACACCCTCCATCCATCTAGCAGCAGCTACCAGAGTGATGGAGGCGGAAGCAACAGAAGCTCTGCCAAGGATATCGGCAAACTTCTGGAAAAGATTTATAACAACACTGCCGTATCCAAAACCTATTCCAAACAGATGCTGAATCTGATGCTGAAGCAGGAGCGCCGTTGGAAGATCCCGGCAGGTCTTCCTTCAGGAGTGAAGGTTGCCAATAAGACTGGTGAGACAGATTCCTATCAGCATGATGCGGCGATCGTTTTCGGAAAGAAGACAGACTACGTAATCGTCGTATTCTCAAGAGCAGGAGAGTATTCCGGAATCAACGGAATAAAGAAGATTTCACGTATGGTGTATGACTATTTGAACTAAAAGGCAGGGTAAAACATGCTTTGCGAGTAAGATTTGTAATCGTGGCAGCAGTTAAAGTCTCGTGCATGCATGGAACCTGGCTTATAGCTCACGTAAATAAAAAGAGAAGAAACATTTTTTACAAGTATTTTTGCTGGTTGACAGGATACTGCTTAAAATGTTTTCTTCTCTTTTTTATAGTCAAATGAAAAAAATTATCACCTATTTTTCTTGCAATCCAGCTATGGTTAGTGTATACTAATCGTAAAGTTAGGAATAGCTAACCTAACGGTGTAAATCATTTGGACTCCTTATTATGGCAGAAAGACCGCTGGCATAATGCAACGCGGATTGTGACGCGGATTTTCCACAAAAGCAGTTCGCGAAGGAGTTCCTTTGAAAAACGAAAGGAGTATACATACCATGGATTACTTAGAAATTGAGAAAGTCATTGGAAGAGAGATTGTGGATTCCAGAGGAAATCCTACAGTAGAGGCAGAGGTTTATCTGGTAGATGGAACCATCGGCAGGGGAGCTGCCCCAAGCGGTGCTTCTACAGGTGAATTTGAGGCTCTGGAGCTTAGAGATAATGATAAGAGCAGATACCTTGGAAAAGGCGTTACAAAGGCTGTAGAGAACATTAACACATCTATCAACGACGTGATCGCTGGAATGGATGCGTCCGACATCTACGCAATCGACAAAGCCATGATCAAAGCAGACGGAACCAAGGACAAATCAAACTTTGGTGCAAATGCCATCCTGGCTGTTTCCATCGCATGCTGCCGTGCAGCTGCAACATCCCTTGACATTCCGCTGTACCGTTTCCTTGGCGGCATTTCCGGAAACCGTATGCCAGTGCCGATGATGAACATTGTAAACGGCGGCTGCCATGCACTTTCCTCAGGACTTGACGTGCAGGAGTTCATGATCATGCCGGTTGGGGCACCAAGCTTCAAAGAGTGCTTAAGATGGTGCGCAGAAGTTTTCCATGCTCTTGCAGCAATCCTGAAATCAAGAGGCCTTGCCACATCTGTTGGAGATGAGGGCGGTTTCGCACCAGCTCTGAAGTCCGACGAGGAAGCAATCGAGACCATTCTTGAGGCTGTTAAGAACGCAGGCTACGAGCCAGGAAAAGACTTCATGATCGCTATGGACGCAGCTTCCTCTGAGTGGAAGACTGGCAAACTTGGCGAGTACAAGCTTCCAAAGGCTGGCACTGTTTATACTTCAGATGAGCTGATCGACCACTGGAAAAAGCTGGTTGACAAGTACCCGATCATTTCCATCGAGGATGCTCTTGATGAGGAAGACTGGGAAGGCTGGAAGAAACTTACCAAAGAACTTGGGGATAAAGTACAGCTGGTAGGTGATGACCTGTTTGTAACCAATACAGAGAGACTTTCCAAGGGTATTTCTCTTGGCTGCGGTAACTCCATCCTGATCAAACTGAATCAGATCGGTTCTGTTTCCGAGACTCTTGAGGCGATCAAGATGGCCCACAAGGCTGGCTATACTGCAATTTCTTCCCATCGTTCCGGTGAGACAGAGGATACCACAATTGCAGACCTTGCAGTAGCATTAAATACCTGCCAGATCAAGACCGGTGCTCCGTCCAGAACAGAGCGTGTAGCGAAATACAACCAGCTGCTCCGCATTGAGGAAGAGCTTGGCGAGGCTGCTGTATATCCGGGAATGGGCGCATTTAATGTAAAACGCTAAGCAATCTTGATCCCGCATACTCAATGATTTCATAAATGTAATTTACCTTATATCCCCTTAAGTAGTGTTACAAAAATCCCCCTGTCAGGAAAGCGTGGTTCCTCGATAGGGGGATTTTTTATAATGATTTCATTATTAAGTTACTGTTCTTGGGGAACTTTCCATAAAAGGCAATACAGTCCTGAACAGCAGCCGTATTTTATTCCATCTTACAGGAATACGTATTTCAAAACAAAGATAACAGCCAGTGCATACATAAGTGCGCTGATCTTTTTGTCCTTTGCCTTTCCAGTGCAAACGTTGATCACAACGTAGGAGATAACGCCAAGTGCGATACCTTCGGAAATGCTGTACAGGAACGGCATTGCGATGATGGTAATAAATGCCGGGATCGATTCTGTAAGGTCGTCAAAGTCGATCTTGGTAACAGAAGTCAGCATAAGGAATCCAACCACGATCAGAGCCGGAGCTGTTGCGAAGGATGGAATAGCCAGGAAGATCGGGGAAAGGAACAGGGAAAGTGCGAACAAAATTGCGGAAACCAGGGAAGTAAGACCGGTACGTCCGCCTTCTGCAACACCGGAAGCACTCTCAACGAATGTGGTGACAGTAGAAGTACCACACATAGCACCTACAGTAGTACCAACAGCGTCAGAAAGAAGTGCGCCTTTGATCTTCGGAAGCTTGCCGTCCTTATCCAGCATGTCCGCCTTGGAAGCAACACCGATGAGAGTTCCAAGAGTATCAAACATATCTACGAACAGGAACGCAAACATGATGACGATAAAGTCAAGTGAGAAGACTCCTGCGAAATCCATCTTCATAAAGGTAGGAGCCATGCTCGGTACGGAAATTCCGTTGGAGAAATCCGGGAGAAGACTGTAGAAGCCTGCGTCCAGATTTGGAACGTAAAGTCCCACAAGCTGACAGATGATTCCAAGTGCCCATGTGATCAGAATGCCCCAAAGGATACCGCCTTTTACATTCTTAACCAGAAGGATACCGGTAACCAGAACGCCGATCAGAGCCAGAAGAACGGTAATTCCCATGTAATGAAAGGAGCCGTCGGATACAGAGCCCTTAAAGGAGAACATGCTTACCAGAGTGGAATCGTTGTTTACCACGATCTTTGCATTCTGCAGACCGATGAACGCGATAAAAAGACCGATTCCAACAGAAACTGCATGTTTCAAAGTCATAGGAATAGAGTTGAAGATGGCTTCACGTACATTGGTAAGGGAAAGCAGGATAAAAATAAAACCTTCCACAAATACAGCAACCAGGGCCTGCTGCCAGGAATACCCCATGCCAAGGACTACGGTGTATGCAAAATATGCATTCAGTCCCATTCCAGGTGCAAGGACAAATGGGTAGTTGGATAACAGTGCCATCAGGCAGGTTGCGATGAAGGATGAAAGGGCAGTAGCAGTAAAGACTGCACCGCGGTCCATTCCGGCAGCGGAAAGGATGTTCGGGTTGACGGCCAGAATGTAAGCCATGGTCATAAATGTGGTAATACCAGCCATGACTTCCGTCTTCACGTCAGTGTGGTTTTCCTTCAGATGAAATAGTTTTTCAAGGTTCATAAATGTACCCCCTTTTTTTGCGGCACGTTAAATGCCGTTTTTTTATATTTTACAGGAATGCACCTGTGCTGTTCACGCTATACCCGCAACAGGGATTTCTGTAAATTTCAGGTTGTATTTCCCATTTCATGGTACATGGAGGAAACTGGCCCGCCTGCTCCATGGTAATTTAGGAATTTTTTACATTTTCGTATGCTTGTTAATGTATTTCGCTTTGTACTTAGAATATACAATAGTCTGATCTTTATACAGCCCGTAATATCCGGAAGCAGCATAGCTGATGGAAACGGCGATCAGATAGAAGGATACGCCTTTAAATCCAAACATCTCAAATGCGATCAGGATAGAGGTGATCGGACAGTTGGTTACACCGCAGAAAACAGCCGCCATTCCGCAGGCTGCACAAAGAGATGGGGAAAGTCCTATAAGCTGTCCCACCATGCATCCAAAGGTAGCACCTACGCAGAAGGACGGTACGATCTCACCGCCGCGGAAGCCTGCCCGCATGGTAAGTGCGGTAAGGATCATTTTCCAGAAGAAAGCCAGGTAATCTGTTTCTCCTGTCTCCACAGCCTTCTCGATCAGCTCGGCTCCGGCACCCATATAGTCGTAGGTTCCGAGGATCAGTGTGATAAAAATGACCAGTGCAGCACCAGCCACTACCCGGATATATTTATTTGGGAAAAACCGGCTGTATAATCTTGCGGTTTCATTTAAAATAATACAGAACACAATACTGATCACCGCGCATCCAAGTGCCACCACGCCCATTTTCAGCCCCGTTTCCAGGGAAAGGGCAGGAATATTTACCACATGAAACGCTTCCGGGGTAACGCCCATACCGGCTGCAAACCGGGATGCGATCAGGGATGCAATCATACAAGGCATCAGGGCCGTATAGTACATAACCCCTACGCTTACAACCTCCATGGAAAAAACAGCCGCAGCCATAGGTGTTCCGAAAAGTGCCGAGAATGCCGCGCTCATACCGCACATAACGATCACATGACGATCCTCTTCATCAAGATGGATCCATCTTCCAAGGAGATTGGCAATGCTTCCACCAAGCTGGATGGCAGCACCCTCACGTCCGGCAGAACCTCCGGTAAGATGAGTCAGTGCAGTGGAAATAAAAATCAGCGGGCCTGACCGCCATGGCACGTCATCCCTAGAGCGGACTGTAGAAAGCACCTGGTTGGTGCCGCCGTCATCTTTTCCGAATTTCTCATACAAAAATACGATACAAAGTCCGGATAGCGGCAATAAGAAAAACATCCATGGATTGGCCTTACGGTAACCGGTGACAGCCTTTAGTACAAAAGAAAACAACGTACTGAAGGCGCCTGCAATGCAGCCCACCACCACAGCGAGAAACAGCCATTTAAACAGGTTCCCCATGTCACGTCTGATAGCCCCGGAATAATAATGCAGTTTATCTTCCGAAGCCTGTCGATTGTCTTTTTCCATAATTCTCTTTCGTCCCCTCGTATGTAGTTGCAGCGTAACTGTGAACGATGTTCACCAAAAACACTTCGCGGAATATTGTCTCCTGAATAGTTTTGTTATGACTTACTTTATTTCGCTGCATGAAATATTTGTTTGATATTACTATAAAATTTCTTTTATAAACGTCAAATTCTGTGTATTTTCATTATACTATATGTGTTCGGAAAAAGCGACAAAAATTTTTGGGAATTATAAAAATTGTCTATAATTTTAAGGCAGATTTGAAAACGAAAACATAATTTATTATAAGCATCTTCTTATTGGGGAAAATAATGGAAAAATCTTTTTATACCGGAAAAGGAATTGGCGTTTGCATCCTGGATACCGGGATTTATGAGCATATAGATTTTGCAGGCAGGATCTGGGCGTTTTATGATTTCCTCGCTTTCAAACGGCGGCCCTATGATGACAATGGACATGGCACCCATGTGGCTGGTCTGGTGGCAGGAGACGGCACTGCATCCATGGGAAAATACAGGGGTGCGGCGCCTGGCTGTGGAATCATTGCCCTGAAGGTGCTGGACCGTTATGGAAACGGAAGCCAGGAGGATGTGCTGCGGGCCCTTAGGTGGATCCGGGAATACCGGCAGCAGTACCGGATCCGGGTGGTAAATATTTCCGTAGGCACCACCTGTAATTCCAAAAAGGATCATGCAAGGCTTTTGGAAAGCGTGGAACAGCTGTGGGATGAGGGCATGGTGATCGTCACCGCCGCCGGAAACCAGGGTCCAAAGCCTGGCAGCATTACGGCTCCCGGAAGCAGCAAAAAGGTGATCACTGTTGGTTCCAGCGATCTACTGGAAGGCTGCGGGGCCATTTCCGGCAGAGGCCCCACTGAGGAATGCGTGTGCAAGCCGGATATTGTGGCCCCGGGAAACAAGATCATGTCCTGCGTGCCAGGCAAGCCTTTTTCCTATGGGGTAAAAAGCGGTACCTCCATGTCCACTCCTCTGGTAACCGGTGCCATTGCCTGTGCCCTGGAAAAAGATCCTGCACTGACTAATACAGATATCAAAACTATGCTGATGAACAGTGCAGATGATATGGGGCTGCCAAGGAATCTGCAGGGGTGGGGCCGTTTCAACCGCCGGAAATTCCTGAAAATGTGATTCCGGCCCTGAATTTGATAACTTTGATAAGAAATTATCACTTTACAGTACAAAAGCACTTGACGTCGCTGTTTTAATTGAGTAAAATGAACAGCAAGAGTTTCAAACAACGAGGAGGAAATATCTATGGAAAACAGACGTGTTTCAATGAACCGCCACACGAACCTGCTTCAGTTAGAGGAGCATATGTACCCACTTGTGGACGTTGCAACTCCCAATGTATTCCGAAATCTTTTTCCATATTCAGAAGTACCGAAGATTGCATTCAACGACAGGGTCGTTCCACATCATATGCCAGATGATATCTGGATCACCGATACTACATTCCGTGATGGCCAGCAGTCAAGAGCGCCGTACAGTACCGAGCAGATCGTAAGGATTTACGATTACCTTCATAAGCTGGGCGGCCCGGAGGGAAGGATTCGTGCTTCTGAATTTTTCCTTTACAGTAAAAAAGACCGTGATGCAGTCGAGAAATGTATGGAGAGAGGCTACGAGTTCCCGGAGGTTACCAGCTGGATCCGTGCCAATAAGAAGGATTTCCAGCTTGTCCGCGATATGGGTATGAGAGAGACCGGTATTCTGGTAAGCTGCTCCGATTATCATATTTTCTATAAGATGAAAATGACACGTAAACAGGCTATGGAGCATTACCTGAGCATTGTAAAAGAGTGCCTGGAGATCGGCGTTTCTGTCCGCTGTCATCTGGAGGACATTACAAGAGCCGACATTTACGGCTATGTAATCCCGTTCTGCTTGGAACTGATGAAGCTTCGCCAGCAGTACGGTATTCCGATTAAGGTCCGCTGCTGTGATACCATGGGCTATGGTGTCAACTACCCTGGTGCCGTGATCCCGCGTTCTGTGCCTGGTATCATTTATGGTATTATGGTCCATGCAGGTGTTCCATCTGAGCTGATCGAGTGGCATGGCCACAACGACTTCTACAAGGCAGTCAGCAACTCCACAACAGCATGGCTGTACGGTGCCTGCGGTGTCAATACCTCTTTGTTTGGTATTGGAGAGCGTACTGGTAATACGCCTCTTGAGGCAATGGTATTTGAGTATGCACAGCTCCGGGGAAATCTTGGCGGTATGGATACTACGGTTATTACAGAACTGGCTGAGTATTATGAGAAAGAGATCGGCTACCATATTCCGGAGAGAACTCCTTTCGTTGGAAAGAACTTCAACGTAACAAGAGCCGGGATCCACGCTGATGGACTCCTGAAAAATGAGGAGATCTACAATGTATTTGATACTGAAAAATTCCTGAACCGCCCGGTCGAGGTGGCTGTTTCCAATACCTCCGGAGCTGCCGGAATCGCACACTGGATTGACAGCCATTACCGTCTGAAGGGTGACCAGAAGGTAGATAAGAACAGCGAACTTGTAAAGATGATCAAGTCCTGGGTTGACCAGCAGTATGAGGAAGGACGTGTTACGGTCCTTTGCGATGCAGAGCTGGAGACCGTTGTATCTGAGACCTGCCAGAGACTTGGGATTACATTAAAATGAGAACACCAGGATTGTGGGAGCAGCGTGGCTGCGGTACAATCCGTAGTGTTCGGAGTATAACTACAAATAATTTTATACTAGGAGGAAATAATGGGTAAAATTCAAATGCAGACCCCTCTTGTAGAGATGGACGGGGATGAGATGACCAGAATTCTGTGGCAGATGATTAAGGATGAGCTTCTTCTTCCTTTTGTAGATCTGAAAACAGAATACTATGACCTTGGACTGGAATACAGAAACGAGACAGATGATCAGGTAACCATAGATGCAGCAGAAGCCACCAAGAAATACGGCGTTGCTGTTAAGTGTGCCACCATTACCCCGAACAAAGCCAGAATGTCCGAGTACAATCTGAAGAAAATGTACAAGAGCCCTAACGGAACCATCCGTGCCATCCTGGACGGAACTGTTTTCCGCGCTCCGATCGTGGTAAAAGGAATCGAGCCATGTGTGAAGAACTGGAAGAAACCGATCACCATTGCACGCCATGCTTATGGCGATGTATACAAGAATGCTGAAATGTACATTGACAAACCAGGGGATGCCATGCTGGTATTCAAAGGGGAAGACGGAGAAGAGCGGACCGAACTGATCCATCATTTTGACACTCCTGGTGTGATCCAGGGCGTTCATAACCTGGACAGATCCATTACAAGCTTTGCAAGATGCTGCTTTAATTATGCATTGGATACCAAGCAGGATCTGTGGTTTGGCGGCAAGGATACCATTTCCAAAACTTACGATGGTAAATTTAAAGAGATTTTCCACAATATTTATGAGGCTGAGTTCAAAGAGAAATTTGAGGCAGCAGGCATTACCTTCTTCTACAGTCTGATCGATGACGTAGTAGCCCGTGTAATGAAGGCAGAAGGCGGATTTATCTGGGGCTGCAAGAACTATGACGGAGATGTGATGAGCGATATGATCTCCTCCGCATTTGGTTCCCTGGCTATGATGACTTCCGTTCTGGTTTCCCCGGATGGATATTATGAGTACGAGGCTGCACACGGAACGGTTCAGAGACATTATTATCGTCATCTGAAAGGAGAGGAGACCTCTACCAACTCTGTAGCGACCATCTTTGCATGGACAGGCGCACTTCGTAAACGCGGCGAGTTAGATAAGAATCAGGAGCTTGTAGAGTTTGCAGATAAGCTGGAGAAAGCAACTCTTTCCACGATCGAAGACGGACAGATGACCAAAGACCTGGCGCTGATCACGTCCTTAAAGGATGTGAAAGTCCTTAACAGCCGCGGGTTTATTCTGGCGATCAGAGAGAAACTTGAGACAATGTAATGAGATAAACAACTTTGAAAAGTAGTTTGAGACAAAATGTTAATATTGTTATAAAAAACAGGAACGGTTTCGGGTATCTATTCGAAATTCGTTCCTGCTTTTATACCTGCACACTCGAATCCACATCCTACGCGATTGGTATAGTTATTTACGAAACGATGTACTAGTTTGTGTCGGTGCGTGGCCCTGTGGTGGCTGTCTCGTTTCGTAAATACAAATTATGGAGGAGGATAAGAATTGCAGGATATCACTGGCAAGAGTTTATAGCTTAATGCTATGCCAGCTCCTCCCACTTCTCATAAAGCCCTTCCAGTTTCTCTGCAATTGCAGCCTTCTCCCGGCTGAGCTTGGTGCATTCTGCCACATTCGTACAAACATCCGGCAGAACCATAGTGTTGTCGATTTCTTTATCCCTTGCTTCCAGCTCCTCGATCCGGGCTTCCACTTTCTTTAATTCATTTTCCCGTTTGCGCTTCAGTGCCTGTTCCTCTTTCTGCTGCTGCCAGGTAAGCTTGGTTCCTGAAACAGTTTCCTTTGCTTCCAGAGAAGCAGATTCCTGAATTGGAGCGTAAATCTGCGTCATTTCATCTTTCTTTTCCAGATAGTAATCATAATCCCCGATATAGTTGACAATAGCCTGATTCGTCAGATCCATAATACGGGTGGCAGTCTGGTTAATAAAATAACGGTCATGGGAAACGTAGAGTACGGTTCCGGTATAACTGTTCAGCGCCTCTTCCAGAATCTCTTTGGAAGCAATATCCAGATGGTTGGTAGGCTCATCCAGGATCAGGAAGTTGGCTTCTGAAAGCATCAGCTTTGCCAGGGAAACACGGCCTCGCTCACCACCGGAGAGAGCGGAAATCAGCTTGAATACATCATCTCCTGTGAAAAGGAAAGCAGCCAGCATATTGCGGATCTCTGTTTCCGTGAGAGTTGGATAAGTGTCGGAAATTTCCTGGAAAATGGTTTTCTCCATATGCAGAACATGGTGTTCCTGGTCATAGTATCCAATCTGCACTTTGGAACCAAGGGCAAAGCGTCCTGCGTCAGCTTCCACGATTCCGTTGAGAATCTTCAGAATGGTGGTTTTGCCAGTACCGTTATTGCCGATCAGGGCTACACGTTCACCACGCTTGATCTCAAAATTAATATCTGTAAATAAGGTCTGTCCAGGGAAAGCCTTGGAAAGCCCCTCTACCGTAAGCACGTCATTTCCACTGATAAAACGGGGCTCCAGGGAGATGCGCATCTGGTTATCAATTTCGATCGGCTTCTCAATACGCTGGATCTTGTCCAGCATTTTTACACGGCTTTCCGCGCGCTTAATGGATTTCTCACGGTTAAAAGAGCGGAGCTTAGTGATAACAGCCTCCTGGTGTTTAATCTCTCTTTGCTGGTTCAGGTATGCCTTGTACTGGGCGTCACGCAGCTGCGCCTTCTTAAGCGCATAAGCAGAATAATTTCCCTCGTACATTCGCATCTGGGCTACCTCGATCTCCACGATCTTGGTGACAACTTTATCCAGAAAATAACGGTCATGGGAGACGATAAATACAGCACCCGGGTAGTTGAGAAGATAGGTCTCAAGCCAGGCAATGCTCTCCATATCCAGGTGGTTGGTTGGCTCATCCAGAAGCAGGATATCCGGCTTGGAGATCAGAAGCTTGCCAAGGGCAACCCGTGTCTTCTGACCACCGGAAAGGTTTTCAATCTGTTTGTTGTAGTCTTCCTCTTCAAATCCAAGACCCTTTAAAACACCTACAATCTCACTTTTGTAAGCGTAGCCGTTCTCAAGTTCAAACTGATGGGTAAGACGGGTGTAGCTGTTCATCAGGCTTTCCAGCTTTTCACCAGCTACATATTTCATTTCCTGTTCCAGAGAACGGATCTTATCCTCCATGTCCAGAATGTACTGCTTAGTGGTCATCAGTTCCTCATAAATAGTGTGATGCCCATGAATGTCCTGGTACTGTGCCAGATAACCGATCTTCTTATTTTTGGCAATAACTACCTGTCCGGAATCGGCGGAAATCTCCTGCATAATAATACGAAGGAGAGTGGTTTTTCCTGCGCCGTTATTGCCAATCAGGGCGGCCTTTTCCCGTTCTTCTATGTGAAAGGAAGCATCCTGCAGGATTACTTTTTCCCCAAAAGATTTGCAGATGCTCTGACATGATAAAATCATAATTTCCTCCTTAAAAAGCCAGTTTCGTAAATACAAAATCTGTCATATATAAAAGCCTGTTGCTTTAGGCAATGGCTTGTCCAGAAGAATATTATACTTGAAAAACAGATTTTTTGAAAGAATAATTGTCAAATAACAAAGAAAATGTAAAAATTTGTAAGTATGCACAAGCAATCCCATGAAAGCTCTGAAAAATATAGTATTTCTGTATTTTCTGCTTATTGCAAATTTACCGCTGCTTATCATAAAATATCGTATTTTTGTGTTAGTCTGAATGTCAGGAAAAGAGAAGCCAGAGAGAGAATCTGATTGGAGGTAAGGACAGTTTAGAATAAGCATAACAAGTTGGAGGTCACGGATCGCAAAGAGGCTTCTGGTTTTTTTGTTTTTAGGCGTTAAAGCATAATATTTTTCTTGTGTATAGTGGAGTATTAGCGTATAATAGAAACATTTTTTTGCGCATATGTTTAAAAGCTATAATAAGAAAACCGGCAAAACAGACGAAAGTCTGCGACGCAAAGCTACAGGGCCTGTAAAATGGCAGCCAGTTGCATGAACTGACGTGCACTGTCTGTGAGACGGTGTCTTTTTTTCGGCGTTACTTCATAGACGTAACAATACTCACGATATACGTACTCCTATGAATGCAATCATTGGTATGACATCATTAATCCGATATGATGCCGGTGATAAAGGCAAGGTAATAGAGTATGCGGATAAAATTGACACTTTGTTTTGAGATTTTTATGGATCTGAAAATTACAGAAGAAAGATCTGCTTCTTCTGTGTCACAGGCAGAATCAGATGAGCAGGAAGGTAATATCCTGCAGGGAATGCGGTTCCTGTGTGCAGAGGATAATGAGATAAATGCAGAAATCCTGACGGAACTGTTAAAGATTGAAGGTGCGGAGTGCATCATCTGTGAAAATGGCGAAGAGATTTTGAAAGCATTTGAACAGTCTGCTCCAGGGGAATATGACATGATCCTGATGGACGTACAGATGCCTGTTATGAATGGCTATGAGGCAACAAAGGCAATCCGCAGAAGTTCCCATGGACTGGCAAGGAAGATTCCGATCATTGCCATGACCGCCAATGCATTCTCAGAGGATATCCAGCGTTCACTGGCTACCGGTATGAATGCTCATGTTTCAAAACCGGTTGAGATGAAGGTACTGGAAAAGACAATCAGAAGTATAAAAACTGGCGGGGGCACCGAACCGCAGGTCATTGAATAGTAACAAATGGCAGGGAATCAGATATGAAAAAAACGAAAAGGATAGTTAGGATAGACAGAAAATGAAAGGAAAAAGAGTGATTGCAGGCATTCTGCATGCGGGAATTTTAGCAGTTACCCTGGCAGGGTGTAAAAACACAGATAACACGAAAGAAGAAACAGAAAAGCCCGTCATTACCCTCGGCAGCGACAGCTATCCACCATACAATTATCTGAATGAGGATGGTGTACCGACGGGCATAGATGTAGAACTGGCTACAGAAGCTTTCAAAAGAATGGGATATCAGGTGGAGGTTGTCCAGATCAACTGGGAGAAGAAAAAAGAACTGGTGGAAAGCGGAGAGATTGACTGTATCATGGGTTGTTTTTCCATGGAAGGACGTCTTGACGATTACTGCTGGGCAGGACCGTACATAGCAAGCCGCCAGGTGGTCGCTGTAAATGAGAATAGTGACATCTATAAACTGAGCGATCTGGAGGAAAAGAACCTGGCTGTCCAGTCCACAACCAAACCGGAAGGTATTTTTCTGAACCGGACAGATGATAGAATCCCCAAACTGGCAAATCTGATCAGTCTCGGACACCGGGAGTTGATTTATACGTTTCTGGGGAAAGGATATGTAGATGCAGTTGCTGCACATGAGGAATCTATCGTCCAGTATATGAAGGATTATGATGCAAGCTTCCGTATCCTGGAAGAGCCTCTGATGATCACCGGAATAGGTGTCGCTTTTGCAAAAGGTGATGACAGAGGAATCTGTGAACAGATGGAACAGACATTGGAACAGATGCGTCAGGATGGCACATCCCTGAAAATTATTGAAAAATATCTGGATGATCCCCAGAAGTATCTGGAGGTGGATGACCTTGGATATTAAGAGAAAGAAAAAAGAAAAACGAATCCAGATGATCGGAGGTCTGATTGGAATCTGTGTGGCTGTAGTCTCTCTGTTTTATTTCTTCCATATAGAAAAAGCGGAAGCAGAGAAAAGAATGGTGGAGATTGTAAATTATGTCAAAGTGCAGTGTTCCACCTACACCCATTATAATGAATCTTCCGAATCCAAAAGTCTTCTCCGTTCAATTGAAAGTGCCAGACAGATGAGTACGAATATTAACATGGAAATCGAAAACGGCGGACAGCTAAGCCAGGAGTTCCTGAAAGAAAACCTGCAGACTCTCTGGGTGGATGGTATCATTGTACTGGATATAGAAGGAAAGACGGACTGTGAATACAGCACGGACGAGGCTCTGGCTAATGAGATTACGGAGTATCTGCAAAAAGAAATTATCATGGATTTTGCCGGATATGAAGAAAGATCTTATTCAGAACGGTTTGCCAGGGAAGATGGATCCTATATTGACATTGCAGCCTGTGCCAGAAAAGATGCACCGGGTATTGTTGCAATCTACTATTACACATCTCCTGAATTTACCAGAAATTATACTTTGACGATGCAAAGTCTTTTAAATGGCTATAGTACCCGGAAGGATGGAACGATTATTGTTGCAGACGAGGGAATCGTTGTTGCCAGCAATGATCAGAGCCTGTTGGGGCAGAATACGGCTGACAACGAAGTTGTTCAGGCAATGAAGGGGCATACAGACAGTCAGCACATTTTTCATTTGAAGAATGAAGGGAGCGGATGCTACGGAATCATGCTGAAGCAGAGGGATTACTATATTTATGCATATCTTCCGGATACAGAGGTGTTCCATAATCTTCCATTAAGTGTGATAAGTGTTATTTTTCTCTATTTTCTGATATTCGGCACATTCTGGTTCTGGACATACAGAACCAATCTGGTGCACTGGAAACAGGAACAGGAAAAAGATGAAAAATATAAGGCAGAACTTCTGATAGCTGCAAAAAAGGCAGAAGCCGCCAATGAGGCAAAAACAGAGTTTCTCCAGCGGATGAGCCATGATATCCGGACTCCGATCAATGGAATCTGCGGCATGGTCAATATGGCAGAACATTATGCAGATGATTTGGAGAAACAGACGGAATACAGGACAAAGGTGAAAAAGGCGTCCAATCTGTTGCTGGAACTGGTAAATGAAATCCTGGATATGAGTAAGCTTGAGTCAGGCGAAATCGTTCTGGAAGAGATTCCATTTAATCTGAGCAGTATTTCAAGGGAAGTATTTGCTGTGATCAAGCAGATGGCTGCAGAACAGAATATCCGGATCGAGTGGGAGAAAAAAGAAATCACACACCGGGATTTTATTGGAAGTCCGGGGTATGTGAAACGTGTGATGATGAATATCCTGTCCAATGCGGTGAAATATAACAGAGAAAACGGACATATCTATATCAGCTGCATGGAAATCCCATCCGAACAGCCGGGAATGACCACAATGGAATTTGTCTGCCGGGATACCGGAATCGGAATGACTGAGGAGTTCCAGAAATGTGTATTTGAACCATTTGCACAGGAACACACAGGAAGCCGCACAAAATTTGCCGGAACAGGACTTGGAATGCCGATTGCAAAGAATCTGGTCGAGAAAATGGGTGGAACCATTACCTTTGAAAGTGAAGAGGGCGCAGGCACCACCTTTGTGATCCGGGTTCCGTTCAAAATAGATCTGGATGCGGATAAACGTGAAGAACAGAAGGATGTATCAGAAAACTCTATAAAGGGACTGCATATTCTTCTGGCAGAAGACAATGACTTGAATATGGAAATTGCAGAATTTATGCTCCAGAATGTAGGCGCTGAGGTGACGAAAGCATGGAATGGACAGGAAGCTGTTGAGATATTCAGAAAAAGTAAACCTGGTGAATTTGATGTCATTCTTATGGACATTATGATGCCGGTTATGAATGGTTATGAAGCTACAAAGAAAATCCGTTCTCTGGACAGAGAGGATGCAAAGGTGATTCCGATCATTGCAATGGCAGCAAATGCGTTCACGGAGGACAGACTGAGGGCAAAAGAAGCAGGAATGGATGAACATATAGCAAAGCCTGTTGATGGAAAATTATTAATAAAGGTAATTCATAAACTGATGAAACACAATTTCAGGGGGGTCATAATGAAAAAACGGAATAAGTTACTTGCTGCACTTCTGGTGATGGCGACAGCCATATCACTTTTGTCAGGCTGTGACAGAAAAATTGCAGAAAAAAGAAGATGCAGAAACCATCACAGTGTATTTATGGAGCACCAACCTGTATGATAAATATGCACCATACATCCAGGAACAGCTTCCGGATATCAATGTTGAATTTGTAGTCGGCAATAATGATCTGGATTTTTATATGTTTCTTGATGAAAACGGTGGATTGCCGGATATTATTACCTGCTGCCGGTTTTCCCTGCATGACGCAAGTCCGCTGAAGGACAGTCTGATGGATCTTTCCACAACCAATGAGGCAGGTGCTGTCTATGATACCTACCTCAGCAGTTTTATGAACGAGGATGGTAGCGTAAACTGGCTTCCCGTGTGTGCAGATGCCCACGGTTTTGTAGTGAACAAGGACCTTTTTGAAAAGTATGAGATTCCGCTGCCAACCGATTATGAAAGCTTTGTCTCTGCCTGCCAGGCATTTGACGAGGTGGGAATCCGTGGCTTTACTGCAGACTATTATTACGATTATACCTGTATGGAAACACTGCAGGGTCTGTCTGCATCAGAATTGTCTTCTGTAGACGGACGCAAGTGGCGCACCACCTACAGTGACCCGGATAATACAAAGAGAGAAGGTCTGGATGGTACCGTCTGGCCTCAGGCTTTTGAACGCATGGAGCAGTTTATCCAGGATACAGGGCTGAACCAGGATGATCTGTACATGAATTATGATGATATCGTTGAGATGTACCAGAGTGGTAAACTTGCCATGTACTTTGGCAGCTCAGCGGGTGTAAAAATGTTTCAGGATCAGGGCATTAACACAACATTTCTGCCATTCTTTCAGGAGAATGGCGAAAAGTGGCTGATGACGACCCCATATTTCCAGGTGGCCTTAAACCGCGACCTGACACAGGACGAAGCGCGCCGGAAGAAAGCAATGAAGGTGCTGAATACAATGCTTTCAGAGGAGGCACAGAACCGGATCATTAGTGATGGACAGGATCTGTTGAGCTACAGCCAGGATGTGGAGTTCAGGCTTACGGAGTATCTGAAGGATGTGAAACCTGTGATCGAAGAAAATCATATGTATATCCGCATTGCGTCAAATGACTTTTTCTCCGTTTCCAAGGATGTGGTGTCTAAGATGATCTCAGGAGAATACGATGCAGAGCAGGCCTATCAGTCATTTAATACCCAGCTTCTTGCGGAAGAAGCTGCTTCAGAGAATACCGTGCTGGATTCACAGAAATCCTATTCCAACCGCTTTCATAGCAGTGGCGGGAACGCGGCATATTCGGTTATGGCAAACACCCTGCGCGGCATTTATGGTACGGATGTGCTGCTCGCAACCGGAAACAGCTTTACGGGAAATGTGCTGAAAGCCGGTTATACAGAAAAAATGGCGGGTGACATGATCATGCCAAATGGTCTGTCAGCCGACGGAAACTATAAGCTGGTGACAGGGGAAAACGGATACCTTGGATTACAGGAAGATATTGAAGAGGACATCCGGCAGGGAAAGGATGTGATATCAAATGCAGCAGTTCCAGGAAAATCCCAGCTGCTTGTTTTTGCCACTCCCAGGGCGCACGGAAGCTATCAGGGATTTGAATATGATGCCATTGCCATTGCCTATGAAAACTCTGATATCGTAGATGTACTGGATATTTCTGCTTTCAATGGAAATGCACAGAGTTTTATTGTTCATCCGGATGGCCGTGTTGTGATCGATCATTCTTCTGAGTCATGGGGGAATGTATATAATTTCTTCGGTGTTCTGAGAGAGCATTCTGATATGTCTGAGAAAGAGGTCAATAAGCTTTCGGAGAAGTTTAAAGCGGGACATACCGGTGCGCTGCTGGTAGATCTGGATGGAAGAAACTATTATCTGGTTTATGAAAAATCGGATATTCAGGACTGGGTATTTCTGGGACTTGTACAGGCGGATATTGTCAATGCCAGTATGAACAGCCTGCAGCGTAGCACAATGTTCCTTGTGGCTGCTGTCGTGTTCTGTATTGCCGCCTTTTTTATCAGCCTTATTATCCAAAAAAACAGGATAAGCCTTAGAAGAAAGGACACACAGATCCGGTACAGGGACGAACTGTTTCAAAAGCTGTCAATGAATGTGGATGACGTTTTCCTGATGCTGGATGCCAAAACATATCAGGCAGATTACGTCAGCCCGAATGTGGAAAAGCTGCTGGGCATTACGGTAGAACAGATCCGCAAAAATATTCGTGTTCTGGGAAAAATGCATCCAGAGGAACATGAAAATCCGGAGAAAAATTATCTGGAGGAAATCCGGGTGAATGAACAAAGAGAATGGGATTTTGAATATGTTCATCAGAACACAGGGGAAAAACGCTGGTTCCATAATATTGCAATGGGCAGTGAGATAGACGGAAAAAAGAAATACATCCTGGTTATGTCGGACCGTACCGCTGACTGGAAAATGAACCAGGCACTTTCTGAGGCAGTCCGTGCTTCGGAGACAGCAAACAGGGCCAAGAGTACCTTCCTTTCCAACATGTCTCACGATATCCGGACACCAATGAATGCGATCATCGGCTTTACCACACTGGCTGTAAGTAATATTGATGATAAAAACAAGGTTCGGGATTATCTGGGAAAGATCCTTTCCTCCAGTAACCATCTGCTTTCCCTGATCAATGATATCCTGGATATGAGCCGGATTGAGAGCGGAAAGATCCATCTGGAAGAAACGGAGGTCAGTCTGTCGGATGTGCTTCATGATCTGAAGACGATCATCAGCGGGCAGATCCATGCGAAACAGCTGGAGCTTTATATGGATGCCATGGATGTGACAAATGAGGATGTCTATTGTGATAAGACGAGGCTGAATCAGGTGCTGCTGAATCTTTTGTCCAATGCGATCAAGTTTACTCCTGCTGGCGGAACCGTTTCTGTCCGGCTGAAACAGTATCCGGGGCTCCAAAGAGGCAGTGAACTGTACGAGATCCGGGTGAAGGATACAGGAATTGGCATGAGCCAGGAATTCGTGAAGAAGATCTTTTCTCCTTTTGAGAGGGAGCGGACTTCCACTGTGAGCAGGACTCAGGGTACAGGACTTGGCATGGCCATCACCAAGAATATTGTGGATATGATGGGCGGCACCATTGAGGTCCGGACAGAGCAGGGGAAAGGTACCGAATTTATCGTCCGTCTGCCATTCCGGACTCAGCCTGAGAATCACCGGATAGAGAAGATTGCAGAGCTGGAAGGCCTTAAGGCTCTGGTTGTAGATGACGATTTTAATACCTGTGACAGCGTGACAAAAATGCTTGTGAGGGTTGGAATGCGTTCGGAATGGACACTTTCCGGTAAGGAGGCTGTTCTGCGTGCACGGCAGTCTATGGAGCTTGGGGATGCCTTCCATGCTTATATCATCGACTGGCGTCTGCCGGATATGAATGGTATTGAGGTCACCAGACAGATCCGCAGTCTTGGTGACGATACACCGATCATTATTCTGACTGCTTATGACTGGTCAGACATCGAAGTGGAAGCCAGGGCTGCAGGGGTAACTGCATTCTGCGCGAAACCTCTGTTTATGTCCGATATCAGAGATACCCTGATGGCTGCCATTGGCCAGAATCAGGCTGAGCAGGAGAATCCTGTTCTTCCGGCGGCATGCTCAGATTTCAGAGGCAAATGTATACTGCTTGTGGAAGACAATGAACTGAACAGTGAAATTGCGGTGGAGATCCTTAATGAATATGGCTTCCTGGTGGATACTGCAGAAAACGGGGCAGAGGCAGTTGAGAAGGTCAAGAGGTCGAAACCGGACGGTTATGATCTGGTGCTGATGGATGTGCAGATGCCGGTAATGAACGGATATGAGGCCACGAAGCAGATCCGTGCCCTTAGGAATCCGGCACTGGCAGGAATCACCATCCTTGCCATGACGGCCAATGCTTTTGACGAGGACAGAAAAAAAGCGCTGGAATGTGGTATGAATGGATTCTTATCCAAGCCAATCGTTCTAGAGGAATTGATCAGTACGTTACAAAATAATCTGACAGATTAGTAATAAGAACCTGCTAAGAAGTTCGGTTAACAACTTTTTAGCAGGTTTTTAAATTATTTTTAAGCGTTAAAGCGGTGAAATTTTTCTTGTGTAAAGTGGAGTAGGGGAGTATAATAAAATCAGTTTTTGCATAATTTTAAAAGCTATAATAAGAAAATCGGCAAACCAGATGAAAGTCTGGGACGCAAAGCTACAGGGCCTTTAAAATGGCAGCCAGTTGCATGAAATGAGGTGCACTGTCCGTAGGACAGTGTTTTTCATTTAATAGTACATGAGAAAAGAAGGAGGAATTCAGCTGTTGAAGAAAGCGGTTCAGGCTGCAATATATGAAAAAGCTCTAAAAAACCATTATATAGAAATCCTGTACATTGATTTTGAGAATACAGGAAAATGCATAAAGCTTCATCAGGATACAAACCTGTTAAATGGTGAAAATATTTTTCCAGAGTCAGATGAGCAAATGTATGAGGATTATATCTGTGAGAAAATAATGCGTTATGCATCTGGCAATATAGATGATCTTAATCGTGTAAAACAGCAGATGACGATGGAAGCAATCGCAAAAGGAACAGCAGAACACATCATGCATCATGTTATGATCAATTTTATGCTGAATGGCGAGATGCGTTTCATGCAGTTTGACTTTACAAGGGAAAGTGCAGATACAAAAAATGTGTTCCTGTTTGTGGAGGACTATACAGTTCCACAGCAGCAGGCGTTTATAACGACGTTGCGTTCTATTGAAAACAGTGCTGTTCTGTTTTGTATCCTTTCAGAAGAGGAGGACGCAAAAACAACGCTATGCTATGATCCTGTTTTTATTACCCGGGGCTTTGCAGAGATGATGGAAACTACACAGCAGCAGATGATGCTGTTGCAGAAGAAACCTTTTTGCGAAACAGTACATCCGGATGATCAGCAATATGTAGAGGAATCTGTGAGAAACCTCAATATAGAGCATCCACATACAAATATTTTTTATAGAAAAAGAAATCCGCAGGGAAAATGGTTCTATATGCAATCAGATTTTTCTTATCTTGTTGTGGGTAAGAAAATATATATCTATGTGACCTATCAGGATGTCAGTGCATTGCAGAAGAATGAAGAATTGTCAAATGCACTTCATTATAGTAAAAATTGATATAAATACTATACTTGCTGTTTTTGATCAGATGTTTGGAACTGTATAAAATCCGCACGAATCAATGAATGCCACGTAAAGGGATAAAAGTGAGAAAGTGGTAAACTGGAATATAAACCAGTACCGGTAGATCTCTGGGATATGATAAATACTGTTTTGTCGATTGCAAGAGGATATATGGAAAACCGTGACCTTAATTTTTGTGTTTCAAGAGAAGAGCTTAAAAATCCCTATGTGATGGCAGATGAACTCAGAATCAGGGAAGTATTGCTCAACATTATCAGCAATGCAGTCAAATTTACAAAAGACGGAGGTACCATTTCATTTGCTGCAGAAAACGGTCCGGGTAATGATGAGCATCATATAATCGTACGCTATCGTATATCAGATACCGGAATTGGTATGAGTGAGGAGTTTCAGAGCAGAATCTTTGATGAGTTCAGTCAGGAAAATGATGGGGCAAGAACCAGTTATAAGGGAACTGGACTGGGAATGGCCATTGCCAAACAGTATGTAGATCTTATGGGTGGGAAAATTAAGGTCAGCAGCAAACAGGGAATTGGCTCAACATTTACGGTAGAAATCCCTCTGATTATAGCAGAACATGGATTTACGGAAGAGAAAGAAAAGTTAAGGAACGATATGGATTTACATGGTTTGCATGTTCTTTTGGCAGAGGATAATGATTTAAATGCAGAAATAGCAATCGCTTTATTGGAAGAAAAAGGGATTTTTGTGAGCTTTATCCTGATACTATGAATTTGGTTCCTGTTCACTCCGTGACCAGCAACACACTTCGCGATGCACAGAAATCATGCATTCGCATGATTTCGCGCCGATGTTCCCGGGTTTTCTGTGAGCTTCGCTCAAAAAAACACCTGGCGGAACGTTACCAGTGAACAGTAACTGAATTTGCAAAATATTTGTAATTCTGCACAACTTTAATTGACAAGAAAATAACATTTAGGTATAATTGACATAGTGTGACGCGGAAAATTTAGGCAGCGGAAACAAGGAGGGGAACATTTTGGAGGCGAAGGAAATCTCAAAGGCAGTGATCAAAAGACTGCCAAGGTATTATCGCTATCTGGGGGAGCTGATGGAAGAGAAAGTTGAGCGTATATCTTCCAATGACCTTAGTAAGAAAATGCATGTGACTGCATCACAGATCCGCCAGGATTTAAATAATTTCGGCGGTTTTGGACAGCAGGGCTATGGATATAATGTTGAATATCTTTATACAGAAATTGGTAAGATCTTAGGACTGGACACCATTCATCCTATGATCATTCTTGGTGCAGGTAACCTGGGACAGGCACTTGCCAATTACGGGGATTTTGAGAAAAGAGGATTTCGTCTGGTTGGGATTTTTGACGTAAATCCGGTTCTGGAAGGAATTTCGGTTCGGGGAATTGAGATTCAGATGATCAGTCACCTTCCAGAATTTATCAAAGAGAATCAGGTAGAGATCGCCATTCTGACTCTGCCGAAGAACAAGGCCAAGGAGATGGCGAAGGTTCTCATTGACAATGGAATCAAGGCAATCTGGAACTTTGCACATACAGATCTTGATGCTCCTGAGAACGTGATCGTGGAGAATGTTCATCTGTCTGAGAGCCTGATGGCACTGTCTTATAATTTAAGCCAGTACCGCAACGAGCATAAAGAAAACAAAGAATAAAACGTTACTGTGAAGGACATGACAGTAACAACAAAAGGTCAAAGAGGACTGCTGCTTGTCTCGCTGAAAGATTTACAGGAGACCGGGCGGCAGTTTTGCATTAGAGCGTGTTTGAAAATGGCTTTAGCGGTTAATGGGCAGAGAGTGAACTGCAACCGGAGCCCAAAAGTTATTCTAATGTTAGGAGTGGTTTTATGAAAAAAGTTGTGACCTGCAGTCAGATGAAGCTTCTTGACTATGGTACTATTCATAATATGCATGTTCCCTCCCTGGTTCTTATGGAGAGGGCGGCGCTTGCCACGGCAGAAGAGATCCGGAAGTATCTGGAAAAGAAAAACAGTCCTGGAAACTTAGAAAAAGAGCGGATACTGGCCGTCTGTGGCTCCGGCAATAACGGCGGTGACGGGATTGCCATTGCAAGGCTTCTTCATCTTGCCGGGATACATTCCGAAATCTATCTTGCAGGAAATCCGGACAAAATGACCGAAGAAACCAGACACCAGTGGGAAATTGCCAGGAACTATGGCGTTCCCGCAACGAATAACCCGGTATGGGATGAATATACTGTTATAGTAGACGGGATTTTCGGCGTTGGGTTGTCCAGGGAGATTTCCGGAACTTATAAGGAAATCATCCACAGTATGAATCAGACCAGAGCCTATAAAGTGGCGGTGGATATTCCGTCTGGCATTCACGGAGATACGGGAGCAGTTCTTGGAATTGCTTTTCAGGCAGATCTGACGGTAACCTTTGCATACCGGAAACGGGGGCTGTGCTTTTTCCCTGGCAGAGCATACGCTGGCAGGATCCTGGTGGCGGACATCGGGATCTATGACCGGGATCGTGATGGCAGTGAACTTGCAGATCAGGCAGCCTGGCATCTGGAGAAAAGGGATGTGGAAACACTTCCTGCAAGACCTGCCTGGGGAAATAAAGGAACCTTTGGAAAAATACTTTTGGTCGCGGGCTCGAAAGGCATGTGCGGCGCCGCTTATTTAAGCGCCAGCGCAGCACTTCACGGGGGAGCTGGTATGGTAAAGATCCAGACTGTGGAAGAGAACCGGATCCCGCTGCAGAGCCTTCTTCCAGAAGCTATGGTGAGCTGTGAATTTGACGAAGCGTCCAATGAGAAAAACTTAAACTGGTGTGATGTGCTGGTGATCGGTCCGGGACTTGGCACCGAAAGCAGTGGAAAAGAAAGATTGCTCTGGTTTCTGAAAAACGGGACAAAAGCAGGAAAACCTGTTATACTGGATGCAGATGGCCTGAACCTTCTGGCTATGAATCCCCAGTGGATGGAATCGCTGAACCAGCAGACCATTCTTACCCCTCACATGGGAGAAATGAGCCGGCTTACCGGCAGGACAATTTCCGAACTAAAAGCAGACCCCGCGGCCAGTGCCTGGGAGTTTGCCAAGAAAACAGGCTGTGTCTGTGTATTAAAAGATGCCTGTACCACTGTGGCAGATGGAGATGGCAGTTTGTACCTGAATCTTTCCGGCAACTGCGGAATGGCAACGGCTGGAAGCGGAGACGTTCTGTCTGGTATGATCGCAGCAGTTCTTTGCATGTATTTAAGCAGTGGGGAGAACAGGGATATTTCTTATAAAACAGCGCTGGCGGTGTATATTCACGGTCTTTGCGGTGATATTGCCAGAGAGAAAAAAGAAACTCACAGTATGACGGCGAAAGATATGATCGAAGCACTTCCGGAAGTATTAAAGCTGGCAGAAAATTTAGAATAAAAATCGAGGAAAATATTATGGGAAAATACAGCAGAATCAAGGCGTTGATTTCTCTTGACGCGGTCCTGTACAATTTTGAACAGATGAAAAAGAACATAAAAGAGGGAACAAAGATCATTGCTGTAATCAAAGCAGACGCATATGGACACGGTGCTGTGCCCATTTCCAGAATGCTTGAGGAACTGGATTATGTCTGGGGCTTTGCCACAGCTACGGCTCAGGAGGCCCTGCAGCTTAGAAGAGCCGGGATCACAAGACCGATCCTGATCCTGGGGCTTGTTTTTGAAGAGTACTATGAAGAGCTTGTGGAAAATGAGGTGCGCATGGCAGTCTGTGACTATGAGACCGCGAAGAAGTATGATGAGGCCGCTGCCAAGGCAGGCAAAAAGGGCCTGATCCACATTGCTGCTGACACAGGTATGACCAGGATCGGATTTAAAGACAGCGAAGAAAGCCTGGAGGATATCCGCAGGATCGCAGCGCTTCCCAATGTGGAGATCGAAGGCTTGTTTACCCATTTTGCAAGGGCAGATGAATATGACCGGGCTCCGGCTATGGTACAGCTGAAAAGATACCTGGATTTTGCAGAGCTCCTGGAAAAGAATGGCATCCAGATCCCTCTTCATCACTGCTCCAACAGCGCCGGGATCATCCGCGTGCCGGAGGCAAACCTGAACATTGTGCGCGCCGGGATCACCATTTATGGAATTTACCCTTCTGAGGAAGTGGAGAGGGATATTGTGAAGCTGCAGCCAGTTATGTCCCTGAAAAGCCATGTTTCCTATGTAAAAGATGTGGAACCAGGAACACAGGTCAGCTACGGCGGCACCTACACCACAGACCATGTGACCAGGATGGCGACTATTCCGGTAGGTTATGCAGATGGATACCCCAGAATGCTTTCCAATAAAGGCTGGGTACTGATCCATGGAAAGAAAGCACCGATCTGCGGAAGAGTCTGCATGGATCAGTTTATGGTGGATGTAACAGAGATCCCGGAGGTAAAAGCCGGAGATGGGGTAATACTTCTTGGAAAAGATGGGGATGAGGTGATCAGCGCAGATACCCTGGGCGATTTATCCGGACGCTTTTCCTATGAGTTTGTATGTGATATTAACAAACGTGTACCAAGAGTTTATATCAGAGATGGAAAAGAGTGCGGCGAGCTGACTCATTTTGAATGAGAACCGATTGGTCTATGCTCGAAAAGGCTTTTGGCAAAGTGGAGCGTGCAGATTCCGGGAATGATAAATACCCGTCGGCTGTGATCCGCTGACAGCGTTTGCGAAAATAACAGTCAGGATTTTTACAGTAAAGTACCACACATGTATACACATGAAAAAAGTTGGAAATACTTATTTTCAGAAGTGAAAAAATGAAGTTGCTGGTCAGAACTTGAACAGGAACAAAGTGAAAGCAAAACGGAGTGTGAATTGTGTGGTAATTAAAAGAGGGGATATTTTTTATGCGGATCTTCGGCCCGTGGTGGGAAGCGAGCAGGGAGGCATCCGCCCGGTACTTATTATTCAGAATGATGTAGGCAACAGGCACAGCCCCACTGTGATCTGTGCAGCCATCACATCCAAAATGAACAAGGCGAAGCTGCCAACCCACATTGAAATCGATGCATCTGCTTACGGGATCGAAAAAGATTCTGTGATTTTGTTAGAACAGCTTCGCACCATTGACAAGAGAAGATTAAAAGATAAGGTATGCCATCTGGACGGCCCTATGCTTGACAAGGTGAACCATGCCCTTGAAATCAGCCTGGAGCTTACATTCTCTTGACGAAAAGAAACTTTAGTGATATAGTTGTTAAGTCTCAGCGGCAATTACTGCCGCATTTGCACGTTCGTGCTGCTGTGGAAATTCTGACGGCAGCCCGACTCTTTAGGAGGAACAAAGGTTTAATATATGGAAGCTGGCAGTAGTATGCCCCTGGCGGGCTTTGTCATTTTATTATTGCTTTTGTGGCTGAACGGTATTTTTTATGGCTTTTCAGCTGCAGTGCACAATCTGAGCGGGAACGAAGTGGAGAAACGGGCCCAGGAGGGAGATAAGAAAGCGATCTATCTGTTATCTCTGATCAACAATCCTGTTTCCTTTGTCAATGCGATTCCGCTGATTGTTATGGCTTCCGGAGTCTGCTTCGGAGCATTTATCGTTCCATGGGCTACCGAGACCTTTCATCCCTACATAAAGCATTTGGCGGCTTTGATCCTGGTGCTCGCGCTGGTGATCATTCTGCTTGCGTCTCTTGGTATTCTTACGTTCAGGAGGATCGGAACCTATCACCCGGAGAAATATGCATATCGGTATATGAAGGTTGTGGGATTTTTTACCAGGATCCTGTATCCTTTTACCATGTGTGTTACCTTTATCGCCAAGCTGGCGGCAAGACCTTTTGGTGTTGCCTTTAACCAGGCGGAGGATCCGGTGACAGAGGAAGAGATCATTTCCATTGTAGATGAAGCCCACGAGCAGGGTGTGATCGAGGAAAATGAAGCCGAGATGATCCAGAACATTATGGAGTTCACGGACACAGAAGCCAAGGACATTATGACTCACCGCAAGAATGTGATCGCATTCGACGAGGAGGACAATCTTCAGACCATTGTGGATACCATGCTGGAGGAGGGAAATTCCCGCTATCCGGTGTACCGGGAGACCATTGATAATATAGTGGGAATCATCCACTATAAGGATGCTTTGAAATTCCTTACCAGAAATTCCTGGGCGAAGTTCAAGCCCCTTAAGGATTTGCCGGGATTGATCCGAGAAGCTTCGTTTATCCCGGAGACAAGAGGGATCAGCGATCTTTTCAAATCCATGCAGATGAAGAAGATCCATATGGCTGTGGTGGTTGACGAATATGGCCAGACTTCAGGAATTGTTTCCATGGAGGACATTCTGGAGGAGATCGTAGGCGATATTCTGGATGAATACGATGAAGATGACAGTACCTTCCGTACCCAGAAGGACAACAGTGTGATCATTGATGCACTGGCGTATCTGGAGGATGTATCGGAGGAGCTTGACATTGATTTCGGTAAAGTGGAATTTGAGACCTTAAATGGTTATCTGACCAATCTTCTGGGACATATTCCTACGGAAGATGATTTGGATAAAGAAATTGTTGTAAACGGCTATCGTTTCAGAATTCTTTCCCTTGGCAATAAAACCATTGGAAAGGTACGGGCCGAAAAGATAAAAAAAGAACCAAAAGGAGAGGATAAGAAATGTCAGGACATTCAAAATTCGCAAACATAAAGCACAAGAAAGAAAAAAACGACGCTAAAAAAGGTAAGATCTTTACCATCATTGGCCGTGAGATCGTAATGGCTGTTAAGGCTGGCGGTCCAGACCCAAGCAACAACGGTAAGCTTCGTGATGTTATCGCCAAAGCGAAAGCAAACAACATGCCAAACGATACCATCGAGCGTGGTATTAAGAAAGCTGCAGGCGCTGATTCTGCTGACAGTTATGAGAAGGCTGTATACGAAGGATATGGCCCGAACGGTGTTGCCATCATTGTTGAGACTCTGACTGACAACAAGAACCGTACAGCCAGCAACGTAAGAAACGCTTTCACAAAGGGTAACGGAAGCATTGGAACACAGGGATGTGTATCCTACATGTTCGATCAGAAGGGCCAGATTATCATCGACAAGGAAGAGTGCGAGATGGATGCTGACGACCTGATGATGACTGCTCTTGATGCAGGTGCTGAGGATTTCAACGAGGAAGAGGACAGCTATGAGGTTCTCACAGCTCCAGACGATTTCAGTGCAGTACGTGAGGCTCTTGAGGCAGCAGGTGTTCCGCTCCTTGAGGCACAGGTTGCCATGATTCCGCAGACCACTGTAGAGCTGACAGATGAGAAGTCTCTTAAGGATATCCAGAGAATCCTTGACCTTCTGGATGACGATGATGATGTAACAGATGTATGGCATAACTGGGACGAGTAATTTTTTACCTGCCTGAAACCTGTAGAGAATAATTTTATTAGATTTGCAGATAATACCTCCATACGATTGTGTGGAGGTATTTTTATGCAGAAAATAGAAAAAAAAACAGATAATGACTCAATTAGGGAAAATCAGACAGAAAGCGGAAAAAAAGAAGCTTTGGAAAAAGAAGAACAGCAAAATAAGCAGATTCTCGATATGGGGCAGATTACTTTAAATGAGAATGCCAATAAATATAAGGTGGAGCTTCTGACCATCATAGGCGAAGTGGAAGGCCACGAGTCAGCGCCATCCAACAGTAAGACCACAAAATATGAGCATGTTCTGCCCAAGCTTGCCATGATCGAAGACGACGAATCTGTGGACGGACTTCTGGTTTTGTTAAACACAGTGGGCGGTGATGTGGAAGCCGGCCTTGCCATTGCGGAAATGATCGCGTCTTTGAGCGTGCCAACTGTTTCCCTGGTCCTTGGCGGCGGTCATTCCATTGGTGTTCCCATGGCTGTTTCCGCAGACTATTCCTTTGTTGTCCCAAGCGCCACCATGGTGATTCACCCAGTGCGCACAAACGGCATGTTTATCGGAGTTGCCCAGTCCTACCGCAACATGGAGAAGATCCAGGACCGGATCACTACCTTCATTTCCAACCATTCCCATACTTCCCAGGAACGACTGGAAGAACTGATGCTGGATACCACACAGCTGGTAAAGGATGTGGGAACCCTGTTAGAAGGCCCGGAAGCTGTAAAGGAAGGATTGATCGATGAAGTGGGCGGAATGAAGGAAGCCCTTGGAAAATTATATGAATTGATAAGCGAAGAGAAAAACAAAATCCCTGAAAAATAATAATTTATACATTTTTTGGAAAAATATAAGAAAAATAGGAGAATTTCATTTTACTAACCCACTTTTTTGTGCTATAGTGTTATAGGATATGACCGACACAAGTGTCCATACAGCGGACATATACATGAAGTGACGGTTAAATATAGGCCGCTGCCCGTGGAGTGAGCAGTGACAAATATAGTACTTCAGGAGGGAACTATGTATAAGATACTCAACGCAGAGAAACTTTCTGCAAATGTTTTTCTTATGGATGTGGAAGCTCCTCGTGTGGCTAAGCATTGTCTGCCTGGCCAGTTCGTCATCGTAAAGATGGACGAAGTAGGAGAGAGAATTCCGCTTACAATCTGCGATTATGATGCAGAGAAAGGTACTGTAACAATCGTTTTCCAGCCGGCTGGTGCTTCTACAACCAAGATGTCCGAGCTGAAAGCAGGCGATTATTTCGAAGACTTCGTTGGACCGCTGGGACAGCCATCTGAGCTTTGCCACGAGGACATTGAAGAGCTTAAGAAGAAAAAAATTGTTTTCGTAGCAGGTGGTGTTGGAACAGCTCCTGTATATCCTCAGGTAAAATGGCTTCATGAGCACGGCATTACTGCTGATGCAATCGTTGGTGCCAAGACAAAGGATCTCCTTATTCTTGAGGACAAGATGAAAGAAGTATGTAATCTGTATGTTACTACAGATGATGGTTCTTATGTACGTAAAGGTATGGGTACAGACGTACTTCGTGACCTTGTACAGAACCAGGGCAAAGAGTATGATCTCTGCGTTGCAATCGGACCTATGATCATGATGAAATTTGTCTGCCTGTTAACAAAAGAACTGAACATTCCTACAGTTGTCAGCATGAACCCGATCATGGTGGACGGAACCGGTATGTGCGGTGCCTGTCGTTTGATGGTTGGCGGCGAAGTTAAATTTGCCTGCGTTGATGGACCGGAATTTGATGGACATAAAGTTGACTTCGATCTTGCCATGAAGAGACAGCAGATGTACAAGACCGAAGAGGGACGTGCTCTTCTGAAGCTTCAGGAAGGCGATACCCATCACGGCGGATGCGGACAGTGTGGAGGTGACAAATAATGGCAGATGTATTAAAGAAAGTACCAGTCAGAGAGCAGGCTCCTAAGGTACGTGCGACTAACTTTGAAGAGGTTTGCCTTGGTTATAATAAAGAAGAGGCAATGGAAGAAGCAAACCGCTGCCTTGGTTGTAAGAAAGCAAAATGTATGGAAGGATGCCCGGTATCTATCAATATCCCAGGCTTCGTTCATGAAGTAAAAGAAGGAAACTTTGAGAAAGCTTACCAGATCATCGGCGAGTCCAGTGCTCTTCCGGCTGTCTGCGGACGTGTATGTCCTCAGGAGACACAGTGCGAGGGTAAATGTATCCGCGGCATGAAAGGTGAGGCTGTTTCAATCGGTAAACTGGAGCGTTTCGTTGCTGACTGGGCTAAGGAGAATGGTATCAAACCAGTTCCGGCTGCACAGAAGAACGGACACAAGGTTGCTGTTATTGGTTCCGGTCCTTCCGGACTTACCTGTGCCGGAGATCTTGCAAAGATGGGTTATGATGTAACAATCTTCGAGGCTCTTCACAAAGCAGGTGGAGTTCTTGTTTATGGTATTCCGGAATTCCGTCTTCCAAAAGACAAAGTAGTTGCTGCAGAGGTTGAGAATGTAAAATCTCTTGGCGTTAAGATCGAGACCAACGTTATCATTGGTAAATCTGTAACAATCGATGAGCTCCTGAAGGATGAGGGCTTCGAGGCTGTATTTATCGGATCCGGTGCCGGACTTCCTATGTTCATGGGAATCCCGGGAGAGCAGGCAAACGGCGTATTCTCCGCTAACGAGTACCTGACACGTAACAACCTTATGAAAGCATTCCGCGAGGATTATGATACCCCGATCGCACACGGCAAGAAAGTTGCTGTTGTAGGTGGTGGTAACGTTGCCATGGACGCTGCAAGAACTGCACTTCGTCTTGGCGCAGAAGTACATATCATCTATCGTCGTTCTGAGGCAGAGCTTCCTGCACGTAAAGAGGAAGTTCATCACGCTAAAGAAGAGGGCGTACAGTTTGATCTTCTCTGCAATCCGGTTGAGATCCTTACAGATGACAAAGACTGGGTAACCGGTATCAAATGTATCCGTATGGAGCTTGGCGAGCCGGATGCTTCCGGAAGAAGACGTCCTGTTGAGATTCCTGGTTCTGAGTTTACCATCGACGTTGATACTGTTATCATGTCCCTTGGTACAAGCCCGAACCCGCTGATCTCTTCCACAACCATCGGTCTTGATGTAAATAAGAGAAAATGTATCATCGCTGACGAAGAGTTTGGTAAGACCTCCAAAGAGGGTGTATATGCTGGTGGAGATGCTGTTACAGGTGCTGCAACTGTTATCCTTGCTATGGGAGCAGGTAAAGCAGGTGCCCGCGGTATCGACGAGTATATTAAGAGCAAATACGCAAAATAATAAAATCCTGTTTTACGAAAAAGTAAGATAGAATGTGTTTCCCCGTCTGGGATTTCCGATTTGAAATCACAGGCGGGGATTTTGCGTTTAGCAGGGAAACAGTCGTTCGAATAAAAGTTGTATCTTCTCCTGTTTTATGATATAATGGATTCGCTTGGTGGGCTTTTACGGTCTGCCTTAGCCTAAAAAAGAAAAGGAAATATTTATTATGTCAGTTTTACAGGCAATCTTATTGGGAATTGTTCAGGGAATTACGGAGTTTCTTCCTGTGAGCAGTTTCGGACATCTGGCAGCGATAGAGAATGCAATGGGGATCACCCGCAATACAGCAGTTCTTTTCGAAGTGCTTCTTCATGTGGGTACATTGGTGGCCATTTTCTTTGCATTCTGGAATGATATCCGCAGGATCGGAGAGGAACTTCTTGGCATGATCATGGATCTGGTCGGCAATGCGAATATTTATTTCCACAATCGTAGGACAGGAGAGAACCTTCATTATGCCAGAGTGGTACATGGTACCTATCGTAAATTTACAGCGATTATGGCAGTTTCGTTTATCCCTACTGCAATGCTTGGGTATATTTGCAGAAGACTTGTGACCAGGGCAGCTATTTCACCGCTGCTTCCAGGAGCATGTATTCTTGTGACCGGAGTGTTCCTTCTGGTGACAGATCTCAGTAATATTGGCGGGATCAAGACACCGAGAGACGTTACATATGACAATGCCATGTGGGTTGGGATCTGTCAGGGAATTTCTGTATTTCCAGGAATCTCCAGATGTGGAATGACCATATGTGCCGGACTTTTATGCGGCTTCAGCAGGAAATTTGCAGTGAAATATTCTTATCTGATCAGTATCCCTGCAATTCTGGGATCCCTGTTTCTGGAGGTTTCGCAGTTTACCACGCCGAAGATGACCGTGTCTCTTGGGTTTACTTATATTCTTGGAATGATCGTAGCGGGAGTAGTTGGATACTTTATGATCCGTTTCCTTCTTCAGATCGTACAGCATGCGAAACTGCGCTATTTCGCATTTTATTGCTTCGTGGCAGGAGCCATAGCGCTTATTAGTAATTTTGCGTAACGGTTTTGGCAGGGATATTTACCGTTACAATTTTTGCCTGATGAAGGGGGAGCTTTTAAATGGCAGCGTCTAATACGCCGAAGAAATCAACAACAAAAGGACGTACATCCGGGAAGAAGAAAACCTCCGGACGGACTTCCACCAAGAAAAATACAGCAGGAAAGCAGTCCATATCCAGTGGCTTTCAGACAGAGATCATCCTTCTGGTGCTGATGGCAGCTTCTATTATCCTGATGGTCAGCTGTATTGGCCTTGGGGGAAGTGTGGGCGGAAGCATCAGCAAGGTACTAATGGGTGTTATGGGACTGATGGCTTATGTCTTCCCGATTGTTCTTTTTATCATGTCAGCCTTTTTAATTTCCAATAAAGGAAATGTGCTTGCCTATAAAAAAACTGCAGCAGCTGCAGTTTTGTTTCTGGTATTCTGCGGCCTGGCCCAGCTTTTTACAGAGGGGTATGCAGAGAGTACCACCATTGCAGAATATTATAAAATCAGTTCCGAATACCGCACAGGAGGCGGTGCCATTGGCGGTGCCATCTGTATTTCCACGATTTCCGCATTTGGAACCATTGGGGCATATGTGATCATTGTACTTGTGATCCTGGTATGCCTGATCCTGATCACCCAGCATTCTTTTCTGGGATTTTTATATAAGCTTTATGACCGGATCTTAGAAGCGGTGAAAGGCCAGCAGGCTCTTTATCAGGAGGGCGCACCGGAGCGTGAGCTTAAGAAGCAGCTGAAAGCCCAGCAGCGCCAGATGGCAGCCCAGGAGCGCAGGGAAAAGAGAATGCAGGAGTTGGAGGCAGCCCTTGCAGAAGAAGGATTGGATACAGAAGAGGAGAGCGCTTCTCTTTTTGGAAAAAAATCCGCACCAAAAGCAGGGAAGAAATCTAAGGCAGCATCTGGAAACAGAGCCAGGGTAAGAAACCAGGCAGATGCTGGAAATGGAAGAAGACGCCAAAGAGGTGCTGGGAACCAGTCTTCCGCTGGATTTCTTGATGGAACAGATTTGTTTGGAGACAGAAATACAGAAGAGAAGCTGTCCGCTGAGCAGGAATTTCCGCTGAATCCAGAGAATGCCTGGAACCCGGAAGAGGGAAATCCTGGAAATGGGATGGAAACGGAAGAGGATCACACAGACAGCGGAAGTGGATCACCAGTAAATAATCTGGAAGTAGATGACAGAGAGTCTCACGAAGAGGCGCAGATGAAGTTTGCAATCCATCGTTCAGAGCCTGAGTGGGAGGAAACTCCGGATTTTGATGCAGAGGAAACTGCTGGGAAAGGCCCGGAGGATAGCTATATGACGAATCCTGCCGTACCGGAAGCAGAGGAAGAGCCGGAAGACAGCTATGCGGGCGTAGACTTTAACGAGGCTATGGCGACCATGCAGACAATGGCAAGTACCTCCAGGAATAGTGCACCTGAGGGCAGTGGGGCCAAAAGTGCAGCCAGAACTTTCAGCCAGGAGCCGGTAAATACCCAGGAAGCATCCGGCATGGAAGAGACACCTGCACGTCAGCCTGCAAAGAACCCCAAATCCTCCAAGCAGGAGATTGCCAATGGTATTGTGAATATCCAGCACGAGATCAATAGCCAGGAGGCTGCGGTAAAGAAGGAATACCAGTATCCGCCGGTAAATCTTCTGAAGCGCGGCAATGGCAAATCCCAGGGGGATTCTGACGCCCATCTTCGAAAAACAGCCCAGAAGCTGCAGGAGATTTTGTATAATTTCGGGGTGAATGCCAAGGTTACCAATGTAAGCTGCGGACCTACGGTTACCCGATATGAGCTTCAGCCGGAAATGGGCGTGAAGGTAAGTAAGATCGTAGGACTTTCCGATGATATTAAGCTGAATCTTGCAGCACCGGATATCCGTATTGAGGCGCCAATCCCAGGGAAGGCAGCCGTAGGAATCGAGGTTCCCAATAAAGAGCACAGTGCTGTCATGCTCCGTGATCTGATCCAGAGCCCGGAATTTATGAATGCCAAGTCCAAGCTGGCTTTTGCAGCTGGTAAGGATATTGAAGGTAAGACCGTTGTGGCAGATATTGCCAAGATGCCTCATCTTCTGATTGCAGGCTCCACGGGTTCCGGTAAATCTGTTTGTATCAACACCTTGATCATCAGTATTTTATATAAAGCGAAACCGGATGAAGTCAAGCTGATCATGATCGATCCGAAGGTGGTAGAGCTTAGCGTTTATAACGGAATCCCGCACCTGTTCATTCCGGTTGTCACAGATCCGAAGAAGGCTGCAGGAGCCCTGAACTGGGCGGTAAGTGAGATGAGCAACCGTTACAATACTTTTGCAGAGTATGGGGTGCGAAATCTGGAAGAGTATAACCGTAAGATCGAGAAGATGAAGTTCCCGGAGGGAGAGCAGCGGCCGGAGAAAATGTGTCAGATCGTCATTATCGTAGACGAGCTTGCAGACCTTATGATGGTAGCACCTGGAGAGGTGGAGGATGCCATCTGCCGTCTGGCCCAGCTGGCACGTGCGGCAGGTATCCATCTGGTTATTGCAACCCAGAGACCGTCTGTCAATGTCATTACCGGTCTTATTAAGGCAAATATGCCGTCACGTATTGCCTTTGCAGTTACTTCCGGCGTGGATTCCAGAACCATTCTGGACATGAACGGTGCAGAGAAGTTGCTTGGTAAAGGAGACATGCTGTTTTATCCACAGGGGTATCAGAAGCCTGCCAGACTGCAGGGGGCGTTTGTATCCGATGATGAGGTCAGCAGTATTGTGGACTTCCTTGCAGATAAGAATCCGCGGACGGATTATGACAATAAGATCGAGCAGCAGATGAACAATGCAGTTCTCACCGCCGGAGGAAGCTCCGGAGGCAATGAGAGGGATGTTTATTTCGAGCAGGCCGGAAGGTTCATTATTGAGAAGGAGAAGGCCTCCATCGGTATGCTGCAGAGAATGTACAAGATTGGCTTTAACCGCGCAGCCCGTATTATGGACCAGCTGTGCGATGCAGGGGTAGTAGGTCCGGAGGAGGGCACGAAGCCCCGTAAGGTATTGATGAGTATGGAGGAATTCCAGACTTATGTGGAGGAACATTTATAAAAAAGGAGACAAAAGCAATGGTAAAACATATGGTAATGTGGTCATTTAAAAAAGAGATTCCGGAGGAGAAGAAACCAGAGCTAAAGGCACAGATCAAGGAACATCTGGAAGGACTGGTAGGCGTTGTTCCAGGACTTATTAAGGCAGAGATTGTCACAGACCTGCTTCCATCCAGCACCAGGGATTTATGCCTGATCACCGAGCTTGAGAGCGCTGAGGCACTGGCTGCCTATGCGGTAAACCCGAACCATGTTCATGTGGCAGACACTTATGTAAGACCAAATGTATGCGACCGCGTGGCTATGGACTTTGAGATGTAATAGAAGGATGTAACTGTTCAGTACCTTCACAGTTACACGCTCCGCGATGCACAGTAATCTGAATAGTTACAAAAGGATCACAAATGGAAATTCGTATTATCACAGTTGGAAAGATTAAAGAGAAATATTTAAATGACGGAATCGCAGAATATGCCAAGCGTCTTAGCCGCTACTGTAAGCTGAACTTTATCCAGGTGCCAGATGAAAAGACCCCGGATAAGGCTTCTGATGCACTGAACCGCCAGATTAAGGAGACAGAAGGCAACCGGCTTCTTAGCCATATCCGCGATACAGATTATGTGATTGCCCTGGCCATAGAGGGAAAGATGCTGGATTCTGTAGAATTGTCGGATCTGATCGCAAAGCTTGGCGTCCAGGGAAAGAGCAGCATTGCCTTTGTAATCGGCGGATCCCTTGGGCTTTCAGAGACTGTCCTGAAACGGGCAGATTACAAGCTCAGCTTTTCCAGAATGACTTTTCCCCATCAGCTGATGCAGATGATCCTGCTGGAGCAGATCTATAGAGGCTACCGGATTATGAATCATGAGCCATATCATAAGTGATGTGATTAGATTTTGTGGTTACTGTTTATTGGCAACCTTGCATGAAGCTTATTGCTGTGAAGGCCGTGAACGGCAACTTTTTGTTAAAGCACTATAAATTTGTTTGGGCATAAAAAGCTCCCAGATGTTAGAAAAATTGCTAACATCTGGGAGCTTGCATAGGAGTCTTTGTTCTAATTTGCACTAAAGTAAGACCTGGCGGTTGCTGTGAAGAGTTGTCTGGCCGCGCCCTAAAAAATAGTTAGATTCCACTTGTGCGGATGGATTCCACAGCCTCTTTGATCTTCTCAGGCGGAAGTACCAGCGCGAAGCGGACGTATCCTTCCCCGTGAGGACCAAAGCTTGCGCCTGGAGTAACGATGACACCTGCTTTTTCCATCAGTTCCATACAAAATGCCATGCTGTCAGTGCGGTCCCCTGGGATCTTAGCCCATACGAACATGGTTCCTTTTCCGTTTGGTTTTTCCCAGCCGATGGAGGCAAGTCCGTCACAGAGAGCGTCACGGCGGGCCTGATACTGTCTGCACTGTTCTTTTACGCTGTCAAGAGGTCCCTCAAGGGCTGCAATAGTGGCCTTCTGGATGGGGAGGAACATACCGAAGTCGATCTGGCTGCGAAGCTTCTTAAGAGCAGCGATGATCTCTGGATTTCCAATGAGGAAACTGATCCTGGCACCGGTTACATTGAAGGATTTGGAAAGGCTGAAAAATTCAACTCCAACTTCCTTCGCGCCAGGTGTTGCAAGAAAACTTCCGCCTTCTACACCGTCGAAGATAATGTCGCTGTAGGCGTTATCATGGATAATGAGAATATCATATTTCTTTGCAAATGCAATAATTTCTTCATAAAGACCAGGAGTAGCGATGCTTCCTACCGGGTTGGACGGAAGGGAGACTACCATGTAACGTGCTTTGCGTGCCACCTCTTCCGGGATATCCTTTACATATGGCAGGAAATCATGCTCTGCCACAAGAGGATAGTAGTAGGGAACGGCACCGCCAAGCTTGCTTCCTGCTGCAAAAACCGGGTAGCATGGATCCGGAAGAAGAACCACATCCCCCTCATCACATAAGGTCATGCCAAGGTGTCCCATACCTTCCTGGCTTCCGTAAACGGACATAACCATATCCGGTGTGATCTCCACGCCAAAACGTTTCTTGTAATATGCACAGACTGCATCCAGAAGCTCCGGCAGGTCACGGAGGCTGTAACGCCAGTTCTGGTCATCCGCAGCTGCTTCCATCAGCGCTTTCTTAATATGGTCCGGTGTATGGAAATCGGGAGTTCCCACACTCATGTTGTATATTTTCTTTCCCTGTTTTTCAAGTTCAAGCCGTCTTTCGTTTAATGCGGCAAAGATTTCATCTCCAAATAAATCCAGTCTTTTGGAAAAGTTCATCGTCAGTAAGCCTTCTTTCTTTCAAATTCACAAACTTGTGCTAAAATCCTGTTTATTCTATCACATTACTAGAACAGAGTGCAAGATAAAAATGTGTTTTCTGGAAAGACATTTGTATTGCCATGAACAAACAATGAGTGAATGCTTGCTGGAAGTGACGGCAGGATAAGAGAAGATTCCTGTTTTTCTGCGAATTTTGAAGAAAAATACCATCAGCCAGTTAAGATTGCATTGTCTAAAATTGGAGAAACGTGTATAATTGGCTATATCAAACCAAGGGAGGAGAGAGAAAATGAAAAAGTTTCTCGAAGAATTCAAGACATTTATCAGCCGTGGTAATGTAATGGATATGGCAGTCGGTGTAATTATTGGCGGTGCTTTTTCCAATATTGTTACATCTCTGGTAGATGACATCATCAACCCGATCCTGGGTATTTTCGGCGGGATTAACTTTGATCAGATGAGTGTGAAGCTGGCAGGGGATGCCACTTTGAACTATGGCAAATTTATCACAGCTGTGATAAACTTCCTGATCATGGCACTGATCATCTTTATCATTGTGAAAACACTGAATAAAGCAGCTGAGAAATTTTCCGCACCGAAGGAAGAAGAGACGCCTACCACTAAGGTATGTCCGTTCTGCAAGAGCGAGATCCCTCTGGAGGCAACAAGATGTCCGCACTGTACTTCTGTTTTGGAAGAGGAGAAGTAACAAAGAGTCGATTTTGGCTTGTGAGTGTCTATTAAGAGACTGATAGGCAAGTAACGAACAAAAGAAAGAATTCGGCTGTGCATTTTGCAAAATGAAGTATGATTTTGTGAACTGCTACAGCCGAATTTGTGTTATAATCTAGTTTGTCATAGTCAAACGGTTATGAATAGAGATATTACGTTCAATATGAAAACAGACATGCGAGGAATTAAATGAAAGATTACATGGCCCCTATGGAGGGCGTGACCAATTTTGTATACCGCCGGGCTTATCACCGGTTTTATCATCCAATGGATAAATATTTTACCCCTTTTATTTCTGCGAAACCAAAGAAGAATCTCAGCTTTCAGGAAATCTGTGAGGTGTCGCCGGAAAGAAATGAGGGAATGTACGTGGTTCCCCAGATCCTGACCTGCAATGCAGATGATTTTATCCGCACTGCCCAGCTTCTGAAGGAGGATTACGGACATGAGGAAGTGAATCTGAATCTTGGCTGCCCTTCAGGAACAGTTACTGCTAAGGGAAAGGGGGCAGGATTTCTGGCAGAGCCTCAGAAGCTGGATCAGTTTCTGGATCGGATTTTCTCGGAACTGGATATGAAGATTTCCATAAAGACCAGGATCGGAACTCATTACGAGGAAGACTGGGATTATCTGCTGGCAATCTATGAAAAATATCCCATTTATGAGCTGATCATCCACCCAAGAATCCAGACGGACATGTATCGGGGAGTGCCACGCCTTGGAGCTTATGAAAAGGCAGTGAACCGTCTGAAAATGCCCCTTTGCTATAATGGAAACCTGTTTTCAGTGGCGGATTATAAAAGGATTACAGAGCGTTTTCCAGAGACAGACTGCTTTATGTACGGAAGGGGACTGATCACGAATCCTGGACTTGTAACGGAGATCAGGGAGG
Organism: Blautia sp. Sow4_E7; assembly: GCF_052116245.1. Classification (NCBI taxonomy): domain Bacteria; kingdom Bacillati; phylum Bacillota; class Clostridia; order Lachnospirales; family Lachnospiraceae; genus Blautia; species Blautia sp. Sow4_E7. Next base: position 128,525 of record NZ_JBQKLL010000002.1, on the reverse strand, counting down.
GCACCCGCCTGGATAAGAAGAAATTAAAAGAATTTCATGACTGTCTTTTTGGGGAATATCAGGAACTGCTTTCCGGCGAGCGGAACCTGCTGTTCCGCATGAAAGAGCTGTGGAGCTATATGGCAGTTAATTTTACAAACTACGAGAAATACGCCAAGAAAATTAAGAAATCCCAGCACCTGCTGGAGTATTTGTCAGTGGTATCCAGTCTGTTTGCAGAGCAGGATCTGGTAAATTAAATATGATTACTATTTTGTGTGCTAAGTTTCAGCCAGTACACAGCGTTCGGGCAATGGGTATTACTCCAGCGAACCATTTCAGGCGCGCCCCTAGCGTAGATGAAATCCAGCGCTTACGAAGACTTAGGAGTGACGGCTCTCCGGAACTCCTTAGTCGCAGTTAGCGATTAGTTCAGCGTAGCGTTGCGCCGGTGAGTGAGTAATACCCATTGTCCGAATGCGTTCGTCTTGAACAACTTTTAACCCACAAAATAGCAACTAAGTAATTGAAAGAGGAATAACATGTTAGACACAAGTCGTTTTGAAGAATTTATATCCCAGTATCCCATCTACGAATACCGTCTTCTGGATACTGCTGAAATAGAGGTGAGAGAGCGTGTGCGCACCATCTGCAAGCAGGAATGCGAGCGCTATGGCACTACCTGGGCCTGTCCCCCGGCTGTGGGCAGCCTGGAAGAATGTGGGAAAAAAATTCATCAGTATCCAAACGGAATCTTTTTCTCCAGTGTGGCAGAAGTTTCCGATCTGATGAACATGGAAGAAATGCTGGCCACCCGGGACGCCCATGAAGAGCTGACTACAGAGGTAGCCGGATTCTTGAAAGGAGAAGGTTTTGAGACTTTCACCCTGTCCACAGAATCCTGTGATCTCTGTGAACACTGCGCCTACTTGGAAGGAAAACCCTGTCGCTTCCCAGAGAAAATGCACCCCTGTCTGGAAAGCCATGGGGTGGTGGTAAATGAGCTGGTAGAGCGTCATTCCATGGAGTACAACCTTGGCGGAAACACCATTCTGTGGTTTTCTCTGGTGCTTTTTCGCTGATAAAGAGAAAATCTGATCGGCGAAAATGGATATACATAAAATGCCGAACAGCATTGTAGAAAAATGAAAATCAGAGAGTTGCTGCCAGGAGGTTGTAAGTGATAAAGGGGTACTAGAGCGCAGGAAAAACCAGGAAACCTCTTTGCGCTTAATCGTAGCCTGTCACGCTGGAATTGGCACTTCCCAGCTTCTTATGGAAAAGTTGAAGAAGCACTTTCATTTTCAGATCATAGACATTGTTTCTTCCCATGAAGCAGGAAATCTGAAAGAGGGACAGGCAGATCTTTTATATGAAAAAGTTCCAGAAGAGGCAGGCACTTTAATGCCGAAAGTGGAAGAAATTGTAAACGGATATTTTACCAGAAGCCAGGAGAAAGATCCCTACACCCCTGGAATTTCGCAGCTTTTGCCCGCGTCCCACATTCAGCTGGATATAGAATGTGTCACCTGGCAGGAGGCAATCCGGGCATCAGCAGAGAGATTGCTGGAACTTGGCTATATTGAGCCTTGTTATGTGGAGGCCATGATCCGCAATGTAGAGGAAAACGGCCCTTACATTGTGCTGGTAAAAGGCTTTGCAGTGCCTCATGAGGGTATTGACAAAGGCGTGAAAAAGACGGGAATGAATTTGATCCGATTGAAGGAACCTGTGAATTTTGATGCAGAAGAAAATGATCCGGTGAAATTTGTTTGCTGTATGAGTGCCGCAGACCACCAGACCCATTTGAAAGCCTTTTTCCATCTGGTGAATCTTCTGCGGAATCCGGAATTTTTATCTGATCTTGAGAAGTGCAGTACGCCGGAAGAGGCAGCTTTGCGGATCCGGTATTATGAAGAAAAAACAGACAAGGAGGGCAGGTCATGAGAAAGAAAGTGATCGTTGCCTGTGCCGGAGCGGTTGCCACCTCTACAATGGCTGCGGCAAAAATAAAAGAATTATGTAAGAAGAACGGAATTGATGTGGAAATCTGCCAGGTACGGATCTCGGAAATTGAGACTCATCTGACGGGAGCAAGCCTGGTGGTTACCACTGGACGGCTGAAAAAGGATTTCGGAGTGCCCTATGTGCCGGGAATGGCGTTCATCTCCGGGATTGGGGAAGAGCAGACGGAAGAAAAAATTCTGGAAATTCTGAAATAAATTTATGGGGTGAAAAATGAACAGAGTAAAAGAACTAACAGGCAAGGGAATCCGCTCTGTTCTTATGATCGGAGCCGGCTTTACCGGTGCTATCGCCTATTTTGCTACTGGGAAAATGTGGGCTGGTGTGCTTGGAATCCTGTTTCATGCAGCGGTGATCTATAAGCTGGGAGACTTGTGGGCGCCCTATTAGGAGTTAACTATGATTACAACAGTCACAATGAATGCGGCTTTGGATAAAGCCTACTTTATGGAAAACACCATTGTAAACGGTACGGTAATGCGCGTGGCAAGGTGCCACACCACTGCCGGAGGCAAAGGGCTGAACGTGGCACGCGCTATCGCCATCTGCGGTGCAGATGTACAGGCAACCGGTCTTGTAGGCGGTTTTAACGGGCAGTATCTGGAACCTGGATTTGAGGTCTCTTCTGAGGAAGAGCAGGCGTTTATGGACAAGTTTCCGGAAATCATAAAGGAGAGCGACGTGATCACCATTTCTGGAAGTCTTCCCAGGGGAATCAGCAAGGATATTTACGGAAAAATGATCGTCATTGCCAAGGCTGCCGGTAAAAAGGTGCTTCTGGATTCCAGCGGTGAGACCTTAAAGAACGCCATTGCAGCCGGACCAACTCTGGTGAAGCCAAACCAGGACGAGAGAAAGTGAAAGCGTATGTAAAAGCAAAGATCATGGTTGTAGGAAGCAACGGCAGAGCCTGAATAATATAGAATGAAAAGAAAACCTCCCGCATAAGCTAGAGATAAAGACCGGGAGGTTTTCTTTATGTCCGTAAATATATTTCGCAAAGAACATGTCCCGGAAAGAAGATCTAAGACCGATAAACGCTCTGACTACTCTATTTCAGAACGTTTTTTGACAGCCATGGAACTCCCCGGTGACCTGGCCTGTAAAGCGCCGATCATTACCATCACTGGTCCGACGCAGGTGCTGATCGAAAATTATAAAAGTATTCTGTCTTATACCAGCGAGCAGCTGATCGTAGTTACCTGCCAGGGACGCGTGATCCTTCATGGGAAAAATCTGGAAATCTTCCGGTACACTTCCCTGGAAATGGAAGTGAGAGGGAAAATTATGGCTGTGATGCTGGAGTGCAGATAAATGCTATACAGGAAAAGAACAGGGCGTTAGAGAAAATAGGAGCTTCATAATCCTGTTCACAGGCGATATTCCCTGTGTTTCTGCTTATAGTGTGGTAATGAAATATAAAGGGAGGCGAGCGCAGAATGGATGGCCCTGAAAAATTTCTTCACGGTTTCTTAAAGATCAGCGTCTCCGGAGACCAGTTGGAGCGCTTCTTAAATCTTTGCCATGCCAGAGCGATCTCTTTGGAAAAGATATGCCGTCAATTGGAACAAAACATAACTGCATACATCTCCATAAATGATTTCCGAAAACTCACCCCCATACATAGAAAAACCAGAGTCCACATCCATATCCTTGAAAAAAGGGGTCTGCCATTTTTGCTATATAAAAGCAGAAGACGCAAATGCTTTCTCACAGGCATTCTTCTTTGCGCAGTCCTTTTGTTCTGGCTTTCCGGACACATCTGGAACATCCACATCGATGGAAATGTAAAAAATTCCACCCCGCAGCTTCTGGAATTTCTGGACCAGCAGGGAATTATCCACGGAATCAGCCGCAATAAGGTAAACTGCTCCCAGATTGCGGCTCTTCTTCGGCAAAATTATCCTGACATCACCTTTGTCTCTGCCAGAGTCCAGGGCACCCGGCTTCTCCTTACCATCCAGGAAGAAGCGCTGACAGAAGATCTCCAGAAGACAGAATCTCCCTGTGATCTGGTATCCAATCTGGATGGCAAAATTGTGAATATGGTTATCAGAAATGGCACTCCCATGGTAAAAACAGGAGATATTTGTAAACAGGGTGATATTCTGGTGTCTGGCAAAGTGCCAATCCTAAATGACAGCCAGGAACTGGTCCGCACAGAATACGTTCCTGCTGATGCGGATATCTATGTGCGTCACCAGATTGCTTATTACCAGGAATTTTCCCTGTCCTATGAAAAAAAGCTTTCGGATGGCAGTCCCAAAACCAGCTGGTACCTTCATGCTGGAAACTGGATCCTGGGTGCAGACACTTTGGAAAAGACCAGATATCTCACTTCTGTAGAAGAATTTCCCTGGAAAATCACAGAGAATTTTGTCCTTCCTCTTTCTCTTGGAAAGATCACGCGGACACCCTATAAGGTCCAGAAAGCAGTTTATACCAAAAAACAGGCGGAAAATAAGGCTGCCGCACAGTTCAAACGGTACGAAAAACAGCTGCTGGAGCGTAAGATCAGGATCGTGGATTCTGACATATCGATTTTGGTAGACGGCACAAGCTGCATCACAAAAGGCACCTTAACCGTGGAGGAAGCCTGCGGAAAAAGACAGCCTGTAGAACCAGAACCCACACCGGAAGTGGTGAAAAATTCGTGAAAATTCGCAAAATACTGAGATTCTCCATTGTGGAAACCAGATTTATTTGATACAATATAAAACTATAGGACGAATATAAATTGTGGAAAAAAGAAACAGTTGCATGGGAAACTGGGAAGACGGTGACAGGATGAATAAGAAGATCAAAATACAAAAAGTCAGCTCATGGAGCTTTGTAATTACCATTATCGTGGCAGTCCTTTTTGCAGGAATCGCAGCTATGGGACGCAGGGAGTTTAACGAATTGAAGAGCTCCACGGAAGAGTATATCGCCTGCGAAAATGCCGCAAAACAACTTCAGGATGGATCTGATTATCTGTCAGAACAGACACGGCTCTACGCAATGACCGGTCAGAAAAAAGTACATGGAGCTGTATTTCCAGGAAGCACAGGCTCACTCGGTTGCGCTTATGGAGACCGAATATTATTCCATGCGTCTTATGGTGGAAACATCCCAGACAGATCCGGAAACCTGGCCGGAAGAAATCCAGAATACTTCCCTGACAGCAGAAGATGAGGCGCTTACTTCTGCGCGTAAGATAAAGAAAGCACAGCAGATCGTATGTGATGATGAGTACCAGAAAATCCGCACTGAAGTAAATGATGGCGTGACGAAATGCATGGATGGACTGATCCAGACAACAAGAAACAGCCAGGGACGTGCTACGACCATGTTTTCCGATATGTACCGGAAATTGGAAATCGGTGTTGGCATTCTGGCAGTTCTCATGCTGGCTATGTGTATGATCGTGCGAAGGCTGATCGTGAAGCCTTTGATCAGCTACAATGAGAGTATCCAAAAGGGCGTGATCTTTCCTGTGATCGGAGCCCAGGAGCTTCAGAATCTTGCCGAGACCTACAATAAGGTTTTTAAAGAAAACGAAGAGGCGCAGAAGCTGATCCGCCATGAGGCAGAGCATGACAGCCTCACAGATCTTCTGAACAGAGGTTCCTTTGACAAGATCCTTGATATTTACGAGAATGGGGACCGTCCTTTTGCCATGATCCTGGTAGACGTGGATACGTTCAAATCTGTAAATGATACATATGGACATGCTGTGGGAGATGAAATCCTGAAGAAAGTGGCAGGCCAGCTGAAAACCGCTTTCCGAAGCGTTGATTATGTGTGCAGGATCGGCGGCGACGAGTTTGCCGTTGTGATGGTGGAAATGACCAGTGACCTGAAATATACCATTGAAGATAAGATCAAATATGTGAACGAAATACTTTCCAAAGAGGAAAATGGAATCCCGGCAGTATCCTTAAGTGTCGGAGTGGCTTTTTCTGACCGGGAGAATCCGGGAAAAAGCATTTTCACAGACGCGGACAAGGCTTTGTATCACATAAAAGAAAATGAACGCAACGGCTGTGGATTTTATTGATTGAAAGAACTGGAGAAACCAGAGAAAGAGGAACAGATATATGGAAAACAATATTTTTATGGCAGACAGAAAACCCATCAGCTTTGAAGAGTATTTACAGTATGATGAAAACAGCAGGGGAAATCTTGGGGAAGAACTTCCGGTTCTTGTATACAGAATGCTGGAATATTCCTTGAAGGAGGAGCTTTGCAGACGGTATGGGAAAGATGTGCAGGTGGATATTTTCCGCAGCGCAGGCCGTATGGCTGGAGAATATTTCGCAAAACATATGCTGAATCTGGACCAGCCTCTGGACGAATTTGTAAGTGAACTTCAGAAAAAGCTTCAGGAATTGAAAATTGGTGTACTCCGCATTGAGAACGTTGAGGAAGAAACTGGTAAGATCATTCTCACAGTAGCGGAGGATGCAGATTGCTCCGGACTTCCAGTCCTGGGAGAAACGGTATGCAATTATGACGAAGGCTTTATTTCCGGTATTTTGTCTGTTTATTCCGGCAAGCTTTATACTGCAATTGAAGTGGACTGCTGGGCAACTGGTGACCGTGTATGCCGCTTCCATGCAAATGTGGAAGAGAGCGGAAAGTAGAATCAGCACACTGAAAAATCAGGTTTATAAAAAGTAAGTAGAGGTCCCTGAATGGAAGATAGAAATTGTGAATTATTATTTGAATATCTGCGCAGCATTTTGTACGATTCCAAGGTGAAAACGCTGGATATAAACGAACTGGATGAACCGTACCGAAAGCTGGGAATGGGACTTCAGTTTCTGGAATATGCTGTGAGGGAGATGAAGGATTACTCGGAAGCGTTGTCCAAGGGACAGCTGTCGGCAAAGGTTCCGGATAGAGACAATTTTCTGTGCGAGAATCTGAAGAATCTACATGCCAATCTGAACCACCTTACCTGGCAGGCAAAGCAGGTTGCAAAGGGGGATTATACCCAGACAGTCTCTTTTCTGGGTGAATTTTCTGATGCTTTTAATACGATGACAAGGCAGCTGCGGGAGAGGGAGCTTTACCTGCGCAAACAGGCAGATGAAGAACGGGATCATGCCAGTCAGGTGGAGCGGTGCAACGAACTTCTTATGGCCCGGGAAGCCAAGCTTGAGACAGAGGCCTATCAGGATTATCTTACCGGAATTGGCAACCGTCATTTCTTTCTGGAAAAGGCAGAGGAAGCATTGGCTGATCCGGGAAGGTGTGTGTTCTGTTATTGTGACCTGGATTATTTGAAGCATATTAATGACACCTTTGGGCACCGGGAAGGGGACAGGTATATCCGGTATTTTGCAGATACAGTCCGATTCCATATCCGGGAGGAAGATATTTTTGCCAGACTGGGCGGAGATGAATTCTGCCTGATCCTTCGCAACTGCACCGAGAAGAAAGCAAGACAGAAGCTGAAACGAATGCAGGAGATCGTGGGCAGTGAGAAGGGACATCCTTATGCCAAAGGATTCAGCTTCGGAATCGTGGAGATCCCGGAACAGCATGGTACGGTATCCATAGAGGATGTTCTGCATCAGGCAGATCTTGTCATGTATGAACAGAAACGGGAGCATAAAAGTCATTTTCACATGGTGTAAAATAAATAAACTAAAATGATAGAAAATTAAGAAAAAATATATAGAAAATTTCTTGACTTAAAGTGGACTTTAAGGACTATAATCTGACTCAGATATGAAATGGAAGGACTGTTTGGCCAGATGTTTCGCAGGAAACAGACATGCTGCAGACAGACCAGGAACACATTACATATATGTTTTTCAGGAGGTTTAAAGATATGGATCATAAGAAAATTGTGCCTGGAAAGGGCGGAGAGCACTATGTTCCTTACAATGAACGTACCGGAGAAGTATCCACTGTGTATTTTACAAGAGATCTTTCCCCAGCTGGATTGCAGAAACTGTATGAGCATGTGAACCAGAACATGACTGGTAAGATTGGAATTAAGCTTCATACAGGAGAGAAACATGGACCGAACATTATTCCACGTCCATGGGTTGAGAATCTGATCAAGAACGATATTCCAGATGGAACAATTGTAGAGACCAATACCTATTACGAGGGCGACCGTTACACCACAGAGCAGCACCGTGAGACTCTGAAGGTAAACGGATGGACATTCTGCCCGGTTGATATTATGGATGAGGAAGGAACCGTTGATCTTCCGGTAAAGGGCGGAAAATGGTTTGACCATATGACTATGGGCGGTCACATTGTGAATTACGGTTCCCTTCTGGTACTGACACATTTTAAAGGACATACTATGGGCGGCTTTGGCGGCTCTAATAAGAATATCGGAATCGGCTGTGCGGATGGAAGTATTGGAAAGGGCATGATCCACACAGTGAAGGGCTCCGATAATCTGTGGAGTATTGCAGAAGAAGAGCTGATGGAGCGGATCACCGAGTCCTCCAAGGCTACTGTAGATCACTTTGGCAAAAATATTACCTTTATCAACTGCCTGCGCAACATGTCCGTATCCTGTGACTGCGAGGGCGTAGGAGCAGAGCCGGTTGTCACTCCGAATATTGGAATTGTTGCTTCCACCGACATTCTGGCTGTGGATCAGGCATCTGTTGACCTTGTTTTTGCGTTGAAGGATGATGATAAAAAGGCTCTTTGTGAGCGTATGACTACCCGTCACGGGCTTCGCCAGCTCAGCTACATGAAAGAGATTGGCATGGGAAATGACCTGTATCATCTCATTGACATTGATCATGAGGACACCGAGATTTCCCCGGCTGAGGCTGTAAAGGATGTAGTTCCGTTTACTGCTGAATAATTTGAAATAAAACATACAACTGCTGCAATTATGCTTTTCTGTCTGTGGGCAGAGATCATAACGGCGGCAGTTTTTTCTTTTAAGTATTCTTTTTTTATAAAAGTTGAAAACCTATCTTCGGAGTGGTATACTTTTAACCAGATATACTTTTGAAGAGACACAAGGAGGAGCAGTTTTTTGAAATCCGCGAATATAGAGATTGACTCATTAGATATTTTACAGGAGCTTTTTGGCATCAATGATAAGCTGATCAAGGTGATCGAGAACCGCCTTGGGGTATCCATTACCCAGAGAAATTCCTGCATTACCGTTAGCGGGACAAATGATGGAAGGATCCGTTCGGCTGTGAATATCATAGAAGCCATGCAGGAAGCCCTTGGAAAACAGCAGCAGCTTTCCGTGGATATGATCCATCGCTTTTTAGACGAGACAGAGGAAGAGGATGACAGGGAAGAGGACCTTGCAGGCAGCACCCGCAAGGTGCTTGGGGATGCCGTTACCCTGAACTACAAGAACCTTCCCATCCGCACCAAGACAATCGGACAGAAGAATTACATCAATGCACTGAAGAATAATACGGTTACCATCTGTATCGGGCCTGCCGGTACCGGTAAAACCTATCTGGCCGTGGCCTATGCCGCTGAGCTATATCGGAATGATGAGATTGAGAGGATCATCTTAAGCCGTCCGGCGATTGAGGCTGGAGAGAAGCTGGGATTTCTTCCTGGAGATCTGCAGGAGAAGGTGGATCCTTATCTGAAGCCTCTTTATGACGCATTAAACGACGTGTTTGGACCAGACCAGGCAGCGAAGCTCCGGGAGCGCGGAATCATTGAAGTGGCACCTCTTGCATATATGCGAGGACGTACCCTGAATAACAGCATGATCATCATTGATGAGAGCCAGAATGCCACACTTCCCATTTTGAAAATGGCACTTACCCGTATTGGTACTGGTTCCAAGATGATCCTGACCGGTGATGTAACCCAGATCGACCTTTCTAAGGAAACGGATTCCGGACTTCAGAAATGTGCTTCTATTTTGAAAAATGTGGACGATATTGCAACCATTTCCCTGACCAACCGGGACGTTGTCCGCTGCAAGATTGTAAAGGATATTGTAAAAGCCTTTGAGAAAGAAGAAGCGAAGGCACAGGAGAAGGCACAGAAACGGGCTACCCGCAGGACAAGCCGTTCGTAAACTGCGGCTCAGGCTCTTTGCCGCAGGAAACAATTCGCAGTTTTTGTGCAGCTTATAGATGAAAAATGAATTTTACAGAAAAATTCAGATAAAAGAGTAAAATTAATACACGATATTGCTCCCGGCCGCGAAAGAAGTGGCAGCATTTACTTGCTAGACACAGAGTAGACAGTGACGGTATTTGTAATAAGCCGGATGCCGGGAGGCGGATATTGTACAGGAGGAAGAAATTTTGGTAACAATCGAATATGAGTGTGAGACTGATTTTGCCCTGGGACTTGACTGCCCGGCACTTGCGAAGATAGTTGCAGAGAAGGTGCTGGACATGGAGAACTGTCCCTGGGATGCACAGGTGAATCTGGTGCTCACAGATAATGAAGAGATTAAACGGGTAAATACAGAATTTCGCGGAATTGAGAGAGCCACAGATGTGCTTTCTTTTCCCATGCTGCCATTTGAGACACCGGCAGACTATTCTGTAGCGGAGGATGATGAGTCCTGCTTTGACCTTGACAGTGGGGAACTGCTTCTGGGAGACATTATGATCTCAGCAGAGCGGGCCGCAGCCCAGGCAGAGGAATACGGACACAGTGTGAAAAGGGAATTCTGTTTCCTGGTTGCACACAGCATGCTTCATCTTCTGGGCTATGACCATATGACGCCGGAGGAGGCGAAGGATATGGAAGCCCGTCAGGCGAAGGCTTTGGATGAGCTTGGAATTACCCGTTGATCTATGCTTTTTCAATGAATATAAGGCATAAGGAGGATGTGACATGAAGAGAAAATTATTTAAGCTTCTCACAGGCGTGCTGCTTTCCTGTACACTTGCAGGATCTGCAGTTATGGTACAGGCAGAGGAGAATCAGGAGACTACTGTTAAGAGCTACCTGACAGGAGAGGACGTATCCCAGAGCGTTGGCAGAAGAAGGCCTATAGCAGTTATGCTGGGAAATGATGCCGACGGTGCCCCGCAGAGCGGAACAGAGAATGCCGGGGTTATCTATGAAGCACCTGTAGAAGGAAGCATCACCCGTCTGATGGCGATCATTGAGGACTATGACAACATCCCTCGGATCGGATCTGTAAGAAGCTGTCGTGATTATTTCCTGTTTTATGCAAATGAGTATGATGCCATCTATTCCCATTATGGACAGGCTGTCTATGCATTGCAGTACTTAGATCAGCACCTGATTGATAATCTGAACGGTCTTACCCTTGGAAATGCGTACTACCGCAGCACTGACCGTGTAGCACCACACAATGCATACACAGATTTCTCTCATCTTCAGGCAGGAATCCAGAGCCAGGGCTATAGCCAGGATTACAAAGAGGACTACAACGGACATTTCCAGTTTGCTCCGGAAGGAACTGAGATTACTTTGGATAGGGGAGTATCTGCAAATGTTGTGAAGCTTGATAATTTTGCTCACAACCGTCCGTGGTTTGAGTACAATGCAGAAACCAGGGAATACAGCCGTTTCCAGTTTAATGCACCGCACATCGACCAGAATACCGGCAATCAGCTGACATGCGAGAATATTATTTTACAGTATTCAAACTATGTACCATATGATCCAAACGGTTATCTGAATGTAGATACCCAGTCTGGCGGTGAGGGCATGTACGTCACCAGGGGAAAGGCAATTGATATTCACTGGACTAAGGATTCCCAGTGGGGAATCACCCATTACTATGATTCCAACAATCAGGAAATCCAGCTGAATCCTGGAAAAACATGGGTTGAGATTGTGCTGAATGATTCAGTAGATTCTGTATCCTTACAGTAATGAGACAAAATGTACTTTGCTTCGGTTTTATTGTGTAAATTTAAACAGATGTGATGTCAGCAGATGGCATTATAGAATAAAGGGGGGAACGCTGAGAGAATCGGCGTTCTCTTTTTTGAATTTACACAAGCAGGGAGCCTAACTTGTGGAGTATGTTTTGTCTCGTTAATAAAATATTGGTACATGGGAGCTGTTTTAGAGAGTTTTACGCTTTAAAATGTGAAATTTTTCTGAAATTAGCCAGTGTTTTCTTAGAACCCATGGACGAATGGACAAAAATGATGTAAGATAGGAAACTGAAATATAATAACGGAGTTGACAGATAAAATGAATGATCGTGGAAGACTGAAAGATAAAAAACGTATTGTAATCAAGATCGGAAGCTCCTCCCTTACCCATGCCCAGACTGGCAAGCTGAATCTTCGGAAGCTTGAAATTCTGGTAAGAGAGCTGGGAGATCTTCGAAATCAGGGAAAGGACGTGGTTCTGGTATCCTCAGGAGCCATCGCAGTAGGGGCAGCAGCCCTTGGCTTTAAAGAAAAGCCCCAGGAGTCCCGCCAGAAGCAGGCCTGTGCAGCAGTTGGGCAGGCCAGACTGATGATGATCTATCAGAAACTGTTTGGAGAGTATAACCAGATGGCAGGCCAGATCCTGATGACCAAGAATACCATGGTAAACAATGCCAACCGTAAGAACGCAGAGAATACCTTTAATGAGCTTTTATCTATGGGGGTAATCCCTATTGTAAATGAAAATGACTCTATTTCCACTTATGAGCTGCAGTCCCTGGAGAAATTCGGAGATAACGATACTCTTTCCGCAGTAGTTGCGGCACTGATCGGCGCAGATCTTCTGATCCTGATGTCTGATATTGACGGACTTTTTACAGATGATCCCAATACCAATCCGGATGCCAGATTTATTGATACGGTGGAAACGCTGGATGAGAAACTGCTTGACATGGGAAAAGGTTCTACAGGAAGCAAGGTAGGTACCGGCGGTATGGCGACCAAGCTTACTGCAGCCAGAATTGCCACTGCAGCGGGCACTGATATGGTAATTGCAAATGGCGGTGATTTTCACAATATTCACCGTATTGTGGAAGGAGAAGCCTGTGGCACCCTGTTTGTGGGAAAGAAAGAGGAAGAGTTTTTCCTGATCGACTATATCGAAAAATTATTATAGAGTACAGATAAAATTAAAATTACACAGAATATTTACAGGAGGAGTATGATAATGGACAGCACAAAAATCGACCGCATTAACACCCTTCACCACAAGGCACAGAGTGTAGGTCTTACAGAAGAAGAAAAAAAGGAGCAGGCAGAGCTTCGCAAGGAATATATTGCTACCATCAAGATGAACCTTAGAAACCAGCTGGATAACATTGATGTGAAAGAAGCTGATGGAACGATCGTAAATCTTGGAGAAAGATATGGAAGAAAAAAGACTCATTAGAAAGCAGATATTTGCCGCCAGGAAGCAGTGCAGCGATAGGCAGATTGACCAATGGAGCCGTCAGGTAACAGAAAATATCATCGGCCTTCCTGAGTTTACAGCTGCCAGGCGGATTATGGCTTATGCAGATTACAATCACGAAGTGATTACAAGATATGTGATCGGGGAAGCCTGGAGAGCTGGGAAAGAAGTTGCCGTACCCAAGGTTGTGGGAAAAGATATGGTCTTTTACAGACTTACTGATTTTTCCCAGTTAGAGCCTGGGTATTTCGGGATTCCAGAGCCGGTAAGAGGTGAGATCACAGAGTGGGACGATGCACTTATGGTCATGCCTGGAGTAGCCTTTGATCCTGAGAATAACAGGGTGGGTTACGGTGGCGGTTTTTATGACCGTTTTCTGGAAAGGCATCCGGATATTCTGAGAGTAGCAGCAGCTTTTGATTTTCAGATTCTGGAAAAGGTTCCTACAGAACCCACGGACATTTGTCCTCAGATCATTGTGACACAGAGTAAGATTTACCGGAAGGAGGACGTATTATGAATGCAATGCTGGAAACTCTTGGCAGGAATGCCAAAGAAGCAGAAATAGTTCTTCGTAACCTGGATACCGCGAAGAAGAATCAGGTCTTAGAAGCCGTTGCAGACAGTCTCATTGCAAATTCCAGAGAGCTTCTTGAGGCCAATGCCATTGATGTGAAAAATGGCCGGGAAAATCAGATGCCAGAAGGACTTGTGGACCGTCTGATGCTGACGGAAGTCAGGATTGAAGGAATGGCAGAGGGACTTCGCCAGGTAGCATCTCTGGAGGATCCCATTGGGGAAGTGATCGGCATGAAGAAGCGTCCAAATGGGCTTCTGATCGGTCAGAAAAGAGTGCCTCTTGGAGTGATCGGAATTATTTATGAAGCGCGTCCAAATGTAACTGCTGACGCTTTTGCCCTTTGTTTTAAAACCGGCAATGTGGTGATCTTAAAAGGCGGAAGTGATGCTATTCACTCCAATACGGCCATTGTGGACTGCATCCGCAGAACATTGGAAGAGAATGGGATTACCAGGGACGCCATTCAGCTGATCGCAGATACCTCCAGGGAAACAGCTGGAGAGTTCATGAAGATGAATGAGTATGTGGATGTGCTGATCCCAAGAGGCGGCAGAGGTCTTATCAAGGCAGTTGTGAATAACAGCACCATTCCGGTCATTGAGACTGGTACTGGAAACTGCCACATTTACGTAGACGAAAGTGCAGATCTTCAGATGGCGGCAGACATTGTGATGAATGCCAAGACACAGAGAGTAGGTGTGTGCAATGCCTGTGAATCTCTTCTGGTGCATGAGAAGGTGAAAGATGCCTTCCTTCCGGTTCTTGCCAGGCGGCTTCGCACCAGGAATGTGGAGATACGTGCTGACGAGGAAGCCAAAGCTCTGATTCCGGATGCGGTGCCGGCAACGGAGGAAGACTGGGGAACCGAATATCTGGATTACATTCTTTCCATTAAGGTTGTGGGTGGCGTGGACGAGGCAATCCGTCACATTAACCGCTATAATACCGGGCATTCTGAGGCAATCATTACCAAAGATTATAATAACGCACAGAAATTTCTGGATGAAGTAGACGCGGCAGCGGTATATGTAAATGCCTCTACCCGCTTTACAGATGGGTTTGAATTTGGATTTGGGGCAGAAATCGGCATTAGCACCCAGAAGCTTCATGCTCGTGGACCTATGGGACTTTTGGCACTTACTTCCACAAAATTTATCATATATGGAAATGGACAGATTCGTCCATAGGTTTGATTTTTTAATCGAAATGTGCTATACTGGACTAGATGTTGATGTTACATTTTAGGTAACATGTAAATACTTAATACGGGGGACTCATATATAAGGAGGTCTTTTTAAAATGAAGAAAAAGCAACTTTTGGCATTGATTATGGCTGGAACCATTGTGACCGGAATGTCACCGGCTACAGTGGCATTTGCAGAAGAGACCCAGACCATGACTATAGATGACACCGCAGCAGTAGCCGCAGAGTCAGAGGAGAGCGAAGAGACAGCGGCAGAACCGGCGGAGGATACCACAGAGGCTCCAGCTGATACCACTGCAGATGAGCCTGCAGCAGACATTCCGGCAGATACACCGGCTGCTGAGCCTACACAGGAGCCAGCAGACACACCAGCTGCTGAGGATACAGCTGAAATTTCTGACGATGGATTTGGAAGCGGTGATACAGAAGAGATGGCAGATACAGAGACTGAGATTGCAGTTCAGGCTGAGGAGAATTCTACTGGAAAGATTTATATTCAGGCAGAGGATGGCACTCAGACGGAGTATGCTTCTTTAGAGGAAGCCATTGCAAGTGCGCCGGTTGATATTGGCAAGGATGGTACTTTAACTCAGATTCTGATCACTGGTTCCATTGAAATCAGTAAGCCTGTTGTAATTGATCAGAATAAAAACATCTCTATTGCAGCCGCAGAAGATAACACTACAATAACACGTGCTTCTGGCTTTAAAGGCGATATGTTTCAGGTAACTGGTGAGAATACTTCCTTCCAGTTTGGAACAGGCAAGAATGGAGATACGGTATTAAATCTTACGGTAAATGGTGCACCAGATGAAGGTGATGCAGAAGGCTCTATTGTAAAAATGGCTTCCGGATATTTTGGAATAAATGATGGAGTTACCCTGACAGGCAACCGCACAAATGCAGCTGGATCTGCGATTTATAACGATGGCGGAAGCATTGTACTTGGCGGTGGTACTATTACCAAGAACCAGTCTTATGAAGAAACTACAGGCGGAGCCATTTACAGTACAGGCGTTATTTATGTATCTGGTTCTGTAGTAGTAAACGACAATAAAGATGATGCAGTTAATGATAACAGTATTGTGTTAAATGGAGACGGCGCTTATATCCGCGCAGCAGGTGCTCTTACAGAGGGAGCTAATCTTCAGGTAAGAAGAGCAGATGCAGCTGCTGGCAAGACATTAGTTGCTATTGGTGATGGAGCAGACACCACAATTGAGAACGTTTTAACGTATGTTCACTATCTGGATTCCACATATACTATTAATACATCAACTGGTAAATTAGAGGAGATTTCCGAGCCAACCAGCTCTATGGAACTGGTTGCAGATGGAATTTCATGGAATAAGGCTTATGAGCATACCATTGACCTTAGTTTCCACGCAAATGATGCAGGTACAGGCGGTAAATATTATGTTACTTGGATGAAGAAATCTGATTCCACACCAAGTTTTGAAGAAGTAAAGAAGGATAACAGTGATTCTGGATATATTACAGGTCCGGTTTCCATTTCCATTAGTGGAGTTGCTTATGATACTCCAATCAAGGTTGTTGTTTATGGAGAGGATGGCAATGGATTAGCTGCAGCCCAGCCGTTGGTACTTACCTTAAAGGCGAAGGCTACACCTCCTACTGAGACTCCTACTACACCAACCCCAACTACTCGTGCTACCATCAATCCATCTGTCAGTGAGAGTAAAGTTACTGGATTGGAGGAGCCGCTGGCTTTCTATCCGAAGACTATGTATAACTTCAAGGTAACAGGTGCCGGAACAGATAATACAAGCCCGGTTAAGGGAGACACCAAGTGGATTCCATACGGCTGGAGCATGTCTGCAAAGAACATTGACACTGGTTATCAGAAGAGCTGGTCTATCGGTAACGTAAATGGGATCAAACAGGCGAAGACATTTAAGATGTATATCTTCTTCCAGAAATACATTTACAACGGAACTGAGTGGGAAGCAACTGGCGTGAAGGAAGCTCTTCCAACAGAGTTCAAGTCCAAAGCAATCGACTTCACCGTAACTCCATCTGGCACCATTACACCGACTGCAACTGATGGTACTGGCGGATATAGCCCAGACGGTACTGGTGATGGTACAGGAGACGGCACCGGTGATGATGCAGAGAATCACGATGGCAGCGACAGCGATACAGGATCTTCTTCTGCAACCAATGCAAGAACCGCAGATAACTCCCCGATCGCGACCATGATGATGCTCGCAAGTCTTTCCCTTGTAGCTGGCGGTTATGTAATCGTTAGAAAGAGAAAAAAAGGAATCTAAAAAGTGAAATGTACGCAAGGCAGGTCTTAGGACCTGCCTTTTTGCATATAATGATATTGGCGGCGGGGGACAGGCTGGTACTTGAAATGCAATACTGTCTGAGTTTTCCTCCGCTGCAGGAGGTAAAATATGCTGTCAGAAACGAAGAATGCCGCAGAAGAAAAAGCAGAATTTAGAAAAAAACCGATACATAGAAAAAAAGAGCCAGGCGCGGAAGCAGCACTTTCATATGAAAAAATATATTATTCCCTATGGGAAATGGCGGGCAGGTACAGCAGCTTTTGTCAGTTCCGGGTGATCGGAAACAGTCATGATGACAGAATGATTCCCATGTTGGAGATCGGGACAGGAGTACAGATGATTTTCTGTGTGGCAGGAATCGACGGAACCCAGGCGCTTTTGCCGGAGCTTCTTCTGGAGATGGTGAGAGACTATTGCAGGGCTTACGAATGCAGATGGCAGTTGGAAGAATTTTATGAGGTGCGAAAGCTTCTGGATAAAATAAGAGTCTGCATGATTCCCCTTTTAAACCCAGATGGCTATGAAATCTGCAGGAATGGTTTTGGAACCATAAGAAATCCTATTTACAGGCAGATGCTTCGCATGCAGAGCATTCCAGCCAGGGACTTTCGTTATAATGCCAGGGGAATGGACATTGCACATAATTTTCCAACTATTCATTATATCCGTTCAAGAATGGGGGAAGAGCCTGCCAGCGAGAACGAGACGAAGGCTTTGATCCGGATCATTCAGGAATATGGAGGCAGAGGCCTTTTATCCTTCGGACAGTCAGGCAGAGAAATCATTTATTATCATAGTCAGCAGGGGATAGGCAGTCTTCCCAAATCGTACCGTCTGGCGCGGCACATGCAGAAATCATCCTCTTATCATCTGGAAAAAGAACAGATGGCAGAAACATCTGGTCAGAAATTTAAGGGAATGGGAACAGCAGAGCAGTACTATATGCAAACCCAGAAACAGCCTGCATTTCGGATCAAGGTTCCGGCACCGGGGGAAAACGTGGAGGAAGAGAGCAAAAAGACCATATATGAGGAAATCCATTTGCTTCCGTTAGAATATATTTTTTCATTAGATAATTAAATGATACCAGGACTGCGGGAGCAGCGTAGCTGCGGAGCAATTCGAGGTATCAAATGAGGGGCGTGAGTTTTGCTTGTTATCGCGACAGTCGCCAAGGTCTCATGTAAATATGGACTTTGACCTGTCGTTTAAGGAAATAAAAAGGAGATGCCAGATTGTATTCTGACATCCCCGATTTATGAGGACTTGCATGAAAACTTGGTGTTTGCCGCAGCAATAAGTCAAACTCACAAAATGTGTCTGCACATTGTGTATGGAAACTTTTACTTCATAGAAGCCATAGCCGGATTTTCATACTTCTTTCTTATATCCTTCATAACAAAGAGATAAGAAACACCAGTAAAGATTGCAGCAGCAAGCCATGCGGCCGGATCGCAGAAGCATGCAAGTGCGTAGCTGCCAACTGCCATGGAAATCAGTGCCACTACCAGGCGGGCGATCAGCTCTGCCACGCCGCCCATCATAGGCAGGAAACCGTATCCGCAGCCCTGCATGGTATTGCGGAATACAAAGATGCTGCTAAGCGGGATATAGAAGATGGCACTCATGTAAATGTAGGTTTTCGCCCATGGAAGCATGCTGTTCATATCCACATCACCAGTAAAGAAAAGTCCCAGAGCCGGTTTTAGTAAGAGACAGACGAGCACAGCTGCGGCAAGGGCATAGACAACGCAGGTACCAAGTGCGGCTTTTACACCCTGACGGATCCGTCCGATGTCACCTTTGCCAAAGTTCTGACCACTGTAGGTGGCCATGGTCTGTCCCATGGCGATCATTCCCTGGGTTACCAGGTTCTGAAGCTTGCTGGCAGCTGTAAAAGAAGCAACTGCGTCAGAGCCAAACAGATTGATGGCAGCCTGCATGATCATAGTTCCGGAAGCTGTGATGGCAAACTGAAGAGCCATTGGGATTCCAACCGCCAGCTGATTGCGGCTCTCCTGTCCGTGAAGCTTCCAGTGCCGTCTGTTCGGGGCAAGGGATGGAATACGGATGTATATGTAGATCAGACACAGGATCGCGGAAACGCCCTGTGAGATAACAGTGGCATAAGCAGCTCCAGCAACTCCCATTTTTACATTGATGATCAATACCAGGTCAAGAATAACATTCAGCGCAGCGGAAAATACCAGGAACACAAGTGGAATTTTGCTGTTTCCCACTGCACGGAGATAGGAGGAGAACAGATTGTAGAAAATAGTAGCTCCTAATCCTGCACTGATGATCATAATATAGGTATATGCATCCTGGAAAATATTATCCGGCGTATTCATTAGCTTTAACAGGGTATGCATGCTCAACATACTTAAGGCACTGAGCAAAACTGTAAAAATCAGGGAAAGAAGGATCCCGTTTGCTACGCTGGACTTTACGCCTTCGTTGTCCTTGGCACCGAAACGCTGGGCTGTAAGAACAGAGAAACCGGCGGTGATTCCCTGTGCAAATCCCACGATCAGAAACATAATGGTTCCTGTAGAACCTACGGCTGCAAGTGCATCAGATCCGACATAACGGCCTACAATAATGGTGTCAGCCATGTTATACAGCTGCTGAAAAATATTTCCTATAATAAGAGGAAGGATAAATTTCAGGATCACTGGCAACGGCCGGCCCTTGGTCATATCTTTTTCCATAAAAACCCCTTTCTTTTTTCTAAACATACCAAAATGGTACATAAAATCCTTCTATATAAATGTATTTATCGAAGCGAGAGTTATTTTACCACACTCACAGGTATCTGTCACTATTATTTTTTTAATGACAACATCCAAAAAACCACAACTTTTTTCTTCCTTTGGTTAGGAATTTTGACTGTTTTGTTGGTTTTGCTTGCTATTTGATCATATAGATGGTAAAATCAAATATAAACGTGAAGATATTTTTTTCGAAAGAGAGGCACTGACATAAATGGCAAATGAACATGGAGAGCAGATCAGAATCGTGCAGGAAACGGTAGCAGGTAAGGAGATTACCTTTGCTCACGTAATGGGTGGTCCTGCACCGATCATTTATCAGAAACTGGGACTGAACCCGCAGCTGGATTATCGTTCCTCTGCGATTGGAATTATGAATATGACACCGCCGGAATCTGCTGTGATTGCATCTGACATTGCTGTAAAGAGCGGTAACGTATATCTTGGATTTGCAGACCGCTTTACAGGTACGCTCATCATCACAGGGGAGATTTCTGATGTAATGTCAGCCATGACAGAAATCGTTAATTATTTCCGCGATTCTCTTGGATATGTAGTCTGCAATATTACGAAACGATAGGAAGTAGGAGCATGGAGCGAATAACGAAGGAAGAGCTGCTGGAAATGCTGTTCCATGATGATTATGAACATCTGAAGGGGAAGAAGCTTCGTATGACCCGTGTGCGTGTACCGGGGAAGGAGGTTTGCCTGGCCCATGTGATCAGTCCTTCCCAATCCTGTATTTATGAGAACCTGGGACTGCATATTGGAGTGCATGAGGGAGAGGACCACACCGGAGAATCTATTGGACTGATCCGTTTCACCCCATGGGAAGCAGTTGTGGTAGCTGCTGATGTTGCCATGAAGAGTGCTGATGTACAGATCGGATTTATGGATCGTTTTTGTGGTTCTCTTATTATAACAGGGGGATTGTCCCAAGTACAGACTGCTGTGGAAGAGGTTGTACATTTTTTTAACAGAGAGTTAGGCTTTAAAACATGTGAGGTCCACAAAAGCTGACAGATACCTTGTGGCTGCAGGAACAGCAGCTTATGGATACGATATTATGATATGAAAACGTAAAAATACTGCACTACTGTATATTTACAAGTAAGGTTTATTGAAAACAGGGGAAATGCAATTCAATGAAGAAAATTTTTTTGATGGGAAGAAGTGAGGCCGGCAAGACCTCACTGACGCAGGCACTAAAAGGCGAGGAGCTTCATTATATAAAAACACAATATACCAATTCCAATGACGATACCATTGACTCTCCGGGGGAGTATGCAGAGTCAAAAAGATTCAGCGTGGGACTTGCCTGCTTCTCCTTTGAGGCAGATGTGGTGGCAATCGTACAGGCGGCAGATGAGCCCTTTAATTTATTTGGAGCAAGCTGCCGATCCTTTATTTTGCGTCCGCTGATCGGCATTATTACGAAAATAGATTCCCCATATGCAAACATCCCCATGGTGCGCCAGTGGCTGATCAATGCTGGCTGCGAGCGGATTTTCATGGTGAATAACGTGACCAGGGAGGGAATTGACGAGCTGATGGAGTATCTGGCAGAGGATAATCCCAAGCTGACTTTAGAGCAGGCGAAATTCAAGCAGAATCTTGGCTTAAACGAGTGGGATCCTCTTCCGGAGGGTGTGAGCTACCCCGAGGATATTGCCTGAGGCAGATGCACGGGCGGTTACTGTTTACTCCGTGACCAGTAATCACGGGCTTTAATTAGGGCTTGACGGAGAATTTTAAATATCGTATAGTTTAGTAGATTCATCGGAGGGTTTATTGTTCGACGGAAACATTGGCTGGATAAGATGACAGGCTGAGATGCCTGTTTCTTATCCGGCCTTTTTTACTGGAAGAAAGAAATTTTTCTTTATTAATATGAAAATGACAGGAGTGAAAAAAGATGAGCAACAAGAAAGAAAAGAATACTACATTTACAGAGGGCAAAATCTTACAGCCCCTGATCTTATTTGCCCTGCCTGTGCTGTTTGCCCTGTTTTTACAGGCTATGTACGGTGCAGTTGACCTTTTGATCGTGGGAAAATTTGCTTCTTCGGCAGATGTTTCCGCAGTATCTACAGGCTCTCAGATTATGATGACACTTACCAATCTGGTAAGCAGCTTTGCCATGGGAACTACCGTGCTTCTTGGACAGCAGATCGGCTGTGGGGACCGCAAAAAAGGTGGGGAAACTGTAGGTACAGCCATCATTTTGTTTGCTGCCATTGCAGTGATCATGACCGTTATCCTTGTGATCTTTGCGCCGCAGATAAGCGGCATTATGAATGCGCCCACAGAAGCTTTTGACAAAACAGTCAACTATGTGCGGATCTGCGGCAGCGGAATGCTGGTGATCATTGCTTACAATTTGATCGGGTGTATTTTCAGAGGACTGGGGGATTCCAGAACTCCGCTTGTCACAGTTGCCATTGCCTGTGTCTGTAACATAGCCGGAGATTTGCTTTTGTGCGCCGGGTTTAGAATGGGGACAGAAGGCGCAGCTTTTGCCACTGTATTTGCACAGGTCATAAGTGTGGTGATTTCTTTCTGGCTGATCAGCAGGAAATCCCTTCCATTTGAATTACATAGAGAAAATATCCGGATCAACAGGAATCTGCTGAAGAAAATGACCGGATTGGGAGCGCCCATTGCGCTGCAGGATCTGCTGGTAAGCATTTCCTTTCTGATCATACTGGCCATTGTAAACTCTATGGGAGTAACCGCATCGGCAGGTGTGGGTGTTGCGGAGAAGGTATGCGCCTTTATTATGCTGATCTCATCTGCTTTTATGCAGTCTATTTCCGCTTTTGTAGCGCAGAATTATGGTGCAGGACGTATGGACAGAGCGAAAAAGGCATTATACTGTGGAATCTGTGTTTCCTTTGCAATCGGAGTGGTAATGTTCTTCCTGTCCTTTTTCCATGGAGATCTGCTGGCCGGTATTTTCTCCTCCGATCCGGAGGTGATCGCGGCAGCTGTCCAGTATCTGAAGGCCTACGGAATTGACTGCCTGTTTACAGCCATTTTCTTCTGCTACACAGGCTTTTATAATGGAATCGGCATGACCCGGTTTGTTATGATACAGGGAATCGTAGGAGCCTTTGGCGTGCGTGTGCCGTTTTCCTATTTTATGAGTAAGCAGTCCTGGGCAACCTTGTTCCACATCGGACTTGCCACACCTTTTTCGTCGGTGCTGCAGCTGATTTTGTGTGTGGGCTGTATGCTTTATCTGAAAAAGAAGAGGAGAGTATGATTTCTTGGAGAAGACAGGGATACAAAGAAAATTCTATAACCATAATAAAATTGCCATGTTTGTCATAGACAAATGTGGCAATTTGTTTTATCCGGTCGAATTATAGGGTATACTAAATATAGAAGCCGGTCAGGTGCACTGGAGCCTTTTCTCAAACATGCTCCAGTGATACCAGGGGAGGGACTTCTGAAGAGGAAATATATTTGGAATAGAAAATAAATTGGGAAAAGAGGTGGGAATTCATTGACATTTCAGGACTGTTTAAACTCATATATAGAAGAGCTGCGCTGCAGTGGCAAGGAGCTGGCAGCAAACAGCGGCATCTCAGAAACCATTATCAGCCGCTACCGGAAGGGAGAACGCGTCCCGGCAGCAGACAGTGAATATCTGAAAAAGCTGTCCGCCGGAATTGCAAAGACCGCCCTGGAAAAGGGAAAGCCAGAGATAAAAGAAGAGGATGTATATCAAACCCTTCTGGAACATCTTCCTAAGGAAAATGCAGAGATTTTTTACTATGAGAAATTCGACCTGCTGTTAAAAGAACTGGAGATCAATGTATCCAAAATGGCAGCAGCCTTGCATTACGATGCTTCCTACATATCGAAGATCCGTACAGGAAAAAGGGCTCCTTCCGATCCTGCTGCATTTGCAGAAAACGTGTGCGGCTATGTTGTAAGAAACTGCATTGGAGCGGAAGAACTAAAAAAAGCAGCAGCCCTGACAGGGGGTACGGCAGAACAGCTGGAGAATCAGGAGACGTATTTTCAGACCTTGCAGAACTGGCTTTGTCTGGCGGATTTTGAGAAAACAGATTACATTTCCAGTTTTCTGCAGAAGATGGATGAATTTAACCTGGATGATTATATCCGGGCCATTCATTTTGACAGCTTTAAAATCCCGAAAGTGCCTTTCCAGCTGCCTGTATCCAGACATTATTACGGACTGAAGGAAATGCGGGAGGGAGAACTGGATTTCCTCAAACATACCGTGTTGTCAAAATCCATGGAGCCTTTGCACCTCTGCAGTGACATGCCGGTAGAGGATATGGCCCAGGACAAAGAATTTGCCAGGAAATATATGTTTGGTCTTGCAATGGTGTTAAAAAAAGGGCTCCACATTCATATTATCCATGAGGTAGAGCGTCCTATGAAGGATATGATGCTGGGGCTGGAAAACTGGATCCCCCTTTATATGACCGGGCAGATTTCCCCTTATTATCTGAAAGGCATTCAGAATAAAGTTTACTCCCATCTGCATTACAGCTCTGGCCAGGCAGCCATGACCGGGGATTGTATCAGCGGACATCACGAAAATGCACACTATTATCTGACCAGTCATAAAGAAGAGGTAGAGCGCTGCAGAAAGAACACGGAATACCTTTTGAAAAAGGCAAGTCCGCTTATGGATATTTACCGGGAGGAGAAAAAAGAGCAGCTTTATGAGTTCCTGGGAAAAGACAGCAGGATTGAGGGCAGGCGAAGAAGAATCCTGGCAGCCCCGCCGTTGTTTGTAATTCCGGAAGAGCTGCTAAAAGAGATCCTGTACAATAATCAGATTGGGGAAAGCATGTGCACCCGGATCCTGGAAGCTCAGAAAGCCGAAAAGAGCCGGATGGAACATATTTTTGTCCATAGTGCAGTAACGGATGAATTGTCAGAGGTTACCAGCATAGAATATGAGAGATATCCAGTGGCGCTGCCTGTGGCAGAGTGTTTCCTTGAGCGGGATATTGTGCTTACCTTTCAGGAATATAAAGACTGCATCGCAGCTGCGAAGGAGTATGCATCCCGGCAGGAGCATTACAATTTCCGCCTCACCAGAGTGAAAAGCTTTCACAACATCCAGATTACCTGTCATGAAGAAAAATGGTGCATGGTATCCAAAAACAAAGCCCCATCCATCCATTTTGTGATCCATCACCCTAAACTTAGTTATGCATTGGAGAAAGTGATCCTTCCCATTCAGGATGAAACGTAACCCGTCCCATTTGGGGCAAAATGTCATCGGAATAGCGCCCTGCATGGAGAAAACAGTAAAAAGGTAAGAATTATAGGAGGCATGAAAATATGAGAAAAATATTGAGAAAGACAGCTGTAGCAGTCGGTGTAGGAGCTCTTCTCCTGGCCGCTCCTGTTTATGGTGCGGACAATATTTCTGATCTTATGGTGTATACCGATAATATACAGTCCGACGGTTCCCTGATCTATTATTTTGAAGAAGTGGCCGTTGTGCTTCCGGCTGATTGGAAGGGGAAAATTGACATTGTAACAGATGGAACCTCCGCCACTTTTTATCATAAGGCCAGCCACGAAAAATGGCAGGAAAAATACGGGGAAGATGGAGGAAAACTTTTTACCCTGTCCTGTTCGGTCAATCATGATTTTTCAGAGCTGCCGGATTTTACTTATATAGGATTCAGTGAAGAGTCCGTGATGAATTATTTTATGGTTTTTCCAACTGATTTCCAGGCGTATACAGAAGATGAGAGCGTGGCACAGGAATTCCAGCAGATGAACGCCGAAATCGATTACGTGAAGCAGCATGCCTATATGCTTGCAGAGGGGGAAAAGGTTCCTGTGGCCTCTTCTGAGCCTTCTGATTTTTCCATTTCCCAGACAAGTGATGATGGGGAATGGGTGAAGATGAAAGAGGGATTTGAGCTTTATCTTCCAGCAGACTGGACCGGTGCAGAGTTATCAGATTCTGATCAGGAAGATGAGACCTATTATGCAGCTCTTTCGGGAGACGAAAAGATTGTTCTGGTTGTAACTTCTCTGGATCTGAGAGAGGATTATACAGAGAAAGAAATACAGGTAGCACTGGCAGAGGAAAATTATGACAGCCTTTTTGATGCGGCCAAGGACCAGATTAAAGAGCAGGGCTATACCATCGAAAAAACAGAGCTGATCAATGGGATTTCCTGTGCATATATTTCGGCAGAGGACGAATATGGAATTGTATTTATGGATAAAACGGACTCGGTTATGGAACTGGTTTATCTGACAGGAGAAAATGTGGCAGAAGATGAAAGCGCATTAAGTATCCTGCATTCTGTAAAATGGGCAGAGTAATTTCCCGGCTGCTTCCAGGAATTGTTTGCGCAGCGTTTTTGTGCAGCATCAGTGCGGAGGCAGTCTGGGCTGGGGAATCTCTTGTTGATGCCTGGGAAAGGCAAAACCAGGAAGAGGATTCCAACCAGGGAAACGTTGGAGATGGCGGGGAGGTGAATCCCTCTGGTGAAGAGAATTATAATGAAGTACCGCAGCTGAACGAAGCGGATATTTACCAGATGAACCAGGGAAATGCAGCGTTTTTATATAATGACCAGGGTTATGTTTCCTTTCTTCGGGGAAGATTTTTCGATGAGAAAGTAACCGATACGGAAAAAGGCGTGGAATCTTTGATGGGAATTGCAGATCTTCTGGGGTTGTCCAAGGGTTCTGAGTTTTTCGCCGTATATGGGGAGCAGGATGAGTATGGATATACTTATCTTACCTATAAACAGCGGTATGGGGATCTTACCTTGGAAAATGCGTCTTTGAAGATCATTTTGGATCCGGAGGGGTATACAGCAGGTCTGGTCAGCTCTTTTGCACCGAATGTGGGAATTGCTCCGGAAGAAGAATCCTCCATCACCGCACAGGATGCGGAAAAAATCATCCAGGACTACTATAGGGAAAATGACATAAAAATATATACAGAATACACAAGACAGACATCTGTAACCGTTCAGGGAGTTGCCTATCATGCCTGGGCTGTTTTTACCAATCTTCCAGCTGGAGAGGCGGAGAATGGGGGAAAAGGTTATCTGGAGCACCTGATCGCCTATGATGGATCTTATCTTACTTATGTGGCAGTCAGCTCTCCCCAGGAACAGGTGATGGGAGACAATGCTCAGCTGGAAATGGCTTTGTCCTACTTTGAAGGATTGACGGGAGATACTTATACGGGAGAGATTACCCTTCACGATGGAACAAAGAAAACCATTTCCGTTCCAGTGGCCTATGACAGCAGCGGGACTTATTACCTGGCGGATGTAAACCGGCACATTTTTCTGGCGGATTATTATTCCTATAACTTTAAACAGCAGTTTATCCCCTGGACTTCCGGGATCAATGGAGGATGGCCAGATCATTATCTGGCCGTGTATGACAGCTATATCAAGGTTTATGATTTCTACAAAGATTATGGGCTTACCTCAGTAGATGGATTTGGTGCACCACTTTTGATCCTGACAGATTACTGCGAGAGCACGAGAAAGCCTGTCAACAATGCGGTTTATCTTGGAATGTGTAATGGCTGGGCTGTCTTTTCTGCAAGTGCAGTCAACGATTTCGGGGAGTGCATTGATGTGGCAGCACATGAGTTTACCCACGGGATCAACGATTATGCTTCCGGAGGCAACCTGTACCAGAATCAGTATGGAGCGGTGAATGAGGGAATCAGTGATGTGTGTGGAAATTTATGTGAAATGCTTCTTGGCGGAACCACGGACGATACCTGGCTTCTGGGAGAAAATAGCGGAACTGCCATCCGGTGTATGAGTGCTCCCTGGGTATACGGGCAGCCTTCTGTGATGTACGACAGCTATTACTACCCGGAGTCAGAGAATCCTACTTATGATAATGATTACGGTGGTGTGCACATAAACAGCTCCCTGGTGGGATATGTGGGGTATCAGCTTTGTGCTGCAGGAATGAGTAAGGAGCAGGATTTTGGGCTCTGGATGGGAGTTCTGCGGATGCTCACACCGAAATCGGGATATCAGGAGGTTCATCAGGCATTGAAATTTGCAGCCAGTATCCGGGGGATGGATGACAGCTGGCAGGATAAGATTGATGAAATCTGTGGAAGTGCGGGATATTAAACCATAAATATCTTGCAATAGAAATGAGGGATGTCTATGAAAAGGAAAAAATGCAGTGCACTTTTAAAAGGTAGCCTGGTTTTGGCAGCAGTATTGTTCATGGAAAGCAGTGGAGTGAGCGGGCTTGGGCAGCAGCTGGCAAAGGCGGCGGAAGAAGCAAATAAAGAATATGGAAAATACGGAACCTTTGACGTGAGTAATTCAGCA
The DNA here is from genome assembly GCF_052116245.1 of Blautia sp. Sow4_E7. Lineage (NCBI taxonomy): Bacteria > Bacillati > Bacillota > Clostridia > Lachnospirales > Lachnospiraceae > Blautia > Blautia sp. Sow4_E7. The sequence goes on along the minus strand of NZ_JBQKLL010000002.1, from coordinate 100,023 downwards.
GAAGCTGCGAAAGAGGGAGACGTGATCGGAGAAAAAGAAGTTGGGAATGAAGAGGAAAGCTCTGAGGAAAACGCAGAAGATCATGCAGAAGAATCCTCTGCTTCCGTAGGAGACAAATTTTCCCAGCTGGGAGAGGGAAACGGGCTTAGCGGTGCTCCAGGCAAAATTCCTTCTATTGCAGACGGACAGAATGGAACTGCCACAGAAGAAACACCATCACAGTCAGATTTCTCTGCTGCTACTGGAGTTCAAGAATATAAGGCAACCGATATCACCGATTCCGCAACCAGCCTTAAGGTTGCCAGAGGATACGCACCTGCTGATTATACCGTAGACGGTCAGGCCATCTGGAACGGCACCTGGCAGAGTCTTGGCGCGCCTGCCCAGGTTTACCTTACGGCAATGAGCCCGGATGAGAACACAGTGCTGGGCTATTATTCCCTGGCCTGCTATGAGCAGATTGTGGAATACTCCCAGAATGGCTATTCCTTAATGGAACATCAGGACGGAGTTTTTGACAGCCAGACCATGACCCCAATGCTCACGTTCATGACGGCGGATACTTACTGTGATTATCTGGCACAGACCATTCTCCCCGGCCAGCAATTGGAATTTTGCAGCCAGGAGGAGATTACACAGGAAACCCAAAACCGGATGGATGCAAAGGCAAATGAATTATATCAGCAGACCAGCCAGCTGTTTCAGGGCTCTGGCTACAATGTGGATGGGGCTTACGCGGGTGTGGTGCAAAGGGAATATCAGGTAACCTTAAATGGATATCCATTTAAGCTTGTGATGATCGCGGCAGTTGATGGAACCCAGATAAGCTTTAACGGTGAATTTGCCTATAATATGGGATCTGTGAACCAGACTCTGATTGCCTGGGAATCCCCCTGCAGTTATTTTATGCTGACGCCGGAAAGTGAGTTTGAGGCAAATCAGGATGTGTTTACCCAGTTTGTTCTGAATACTATAGTCAGCGACCAGTTTACCCAGGCTTTGATGAATGTGAGAAACCAGCTTACTCAGATGGGAATACAAAACTACAGCAGTATGAATGACATTACCAGCGCCTGCCAGAGCAGCATGAGTTCTTCCATGGGAACTGAGGATACGTATACTACAACAGATCAGTTTTCCGATTACATTTTTGACCAGAACGATTATACCCTTTCCAATGGGGATCATGTGAAGGTACCGACTTCTTATGATTATGTGTATGAGGGAACGGACGGAAATGTATACGTCAGTGACAGCAGCTTTGACCAGCCAGGGGGCTCTACCCAGCTGTATCCAAATTAGCAATTGGTTTTGTGGTATGCTTTGCTCCAATTTAGTCGCCTAAGATTATTTTGGTCTGAGCATAAACGTGTAATAGAAATATGAAAAGGGAGGATTACCTGAAATATGAAAAAGATGAATGAGAAAAAGAAATATCTGCTTTCCACAGTTCTTGCTACCAGCCTGCTCTTTGGCAGTATCATTCCGGTCAAGGCCGAAATAAAGTTAGGAGAACTGGGCGAGGAAGCCAACCAGATCGCAGCACCGGTAGCTGGTGTCTCTTATTCCTCAGATGTAGTGGCGTTAGATGACCTTGGGATTTCGGTTGCGCCATCAGATTATGTGGCAATCCAGCAGGTTGATGGCTTTGTTTATATTTATACACAGGAGACGGATTGTATCCCTTACGTGATCGTAGGCTATTACGATATGGTGGCGGAGGATTTTGCCAGTCAGTTTACCCAGTATATGACGGAATCCTATGAGGATCTCCAGGTGATGTCTCCAGAAGCGGCAGTAACTGTGGGGGACCGGGAATATACCTACATTCAGTATTCATACAGCGTAAGCGGTTATACAGTGCGTGACAGCCGACTGTTTCTTCCGGAAAATGGCAGAACCTATATGTTTGGTGCAAAAGAGATTCCAGAGCTTTCCCTGTATGTAGGAAGCAATCTGGAAGAAGTCGCAGGAAGCTTTGCGTATCTGGCTGGCGGGGACAGTGATTATGCCAAGCATGTAGACAGCACCCGTTCCGTAGTTCCGGATGCCCAGGCGACAGTAGACAATATTGAAGATACCGTTGGGGACATTGTAGAAGAGCAGGGCTCCGGCGACTCCAATATTGCAGGCGGAACAGTAGGGGACAACAGTGGGACAGCTGGGGGAAGTGCAGGTGGAACCACTTCTGGCACAGAAGATTCTGATGTTTCAGACAGCAGCGCTGGATACAGTTCCATTACTTTTTCCCAGGATAAGGCGAATTATGAAGGAACCTGGGTGCCTTTCGAAGATGGTTTCCAGTTATATCTGCCAAGCGCATGGAACACCTATGAATTGACAGAGGATCAGGTAAACCAAGGCGTTCTTTACCTGGCTGGAGATGCCTCCGGTGCAGACACAGCACCGGCGGTTTCAGTAGTATGGGCTTACAGTGACGGCGCCGAGACCATCAATGATCTTGCAACTGCGATCCGTCAGGGCGGCTATCAGGTTGATGACCTGGTTTCCATCAACGGAATCCCCTGTGTTTCCTACCGCCTGGAAGATGGTGACTGCAGCGCGATCATGTTTTTCCATCCCACCAACAAGGACTATGTATTCTGCGTAACCGCAACCCAGTACACAGCCAATGTGGATATGATCTGCTCCATCCTCACTTCCCTCAGCCTGGCTTTATGATCATTTAGGCGAGATACACGAATCAAGAAAACAAATTCCCGTTCAGATTTTCCTGTTATCTGGACGGGAATTTTTTATAAAAGAGAAGTTATCAGGGACGCCCCGCCATAGGCGGAGAATCCCATGTTCTATGGTAGGTTGCTATGTAAATTATGGTATTAAAGAAATGTACTGCTTTAATAGACAGAGGGTTTCTTCCTTCGAACAAACCATAGGGCTGCCAGATAATCCTGTAAAAAAGTCAGTGAAAACCTTGCATAAGGAGATATCGGAAATATGGATATCACTGGAATAAGCACCAAAAACAAAAGAGTTCGTAGTGTACATATGCAGCCCTGTCTGGGAAGTTGCATAAATGGATAAATATTCGGGAATCTGTAAAACAGTGGGACGGACGATCAGACTGGTAATCGTTCCGTCTTCTGTTTCTTTATACAATTCTGTTAACATCATTTTTACGTCCGAAGGTTCCAGAGGCGGAACATATTGGGGCGGTAAATCCTGAAGAATTCCATTTTGGATAAAAGCCGCCAATCCTTTTTCCGAGAAAATAGTTACATAATTTTTCTGAATGTTCCGCAATACGGAAAAATGTCTTTCAAAGTGCCAGTGATCGCTGTTTCCGCCAATGCCTTTGATGAGGATATGGAAGCGTCACGGGCAGCTGGTATGAACGGACATCTGGCGAAGCCGATCATGGCGGAGGCGCTGCTTAAGACGCTGGGACAGATCATTAAGTATAAATGATATGTAATATTGTAATATGAAAAGCCTGGCCGAAGATAGAGTAATGTCTGTTTGCCAGGATTTTTTGCTGAAATAGAGAGAATGGTTTATCTATGCTTTCGGTATTCCCGGGGACTGCATCCCTTTATTCTTGCAAATACTTTGGAATAATAATTCGGATCTGAAAATCCAGCCTTGTCAGCTACCGCGCTGATTGGCTCACCAGCCTGCAATAACTCCAGGCTTCGCTCGATCCGATATTCCTGCAGAAAGGCAAACAGAGTAGTATTCATATGACGCTTGAAAAGCCGGGTACATTCGCTTTCGCACAGGTGGATGTGTCTGGCAATGTCATTTAAAGTGATCTTATTTTGATAATTTTCCTCTATGTAGGACAGGATCTTCTTGATCCGGTCGTATTCCAGGGAGTTTTCCCGGGAAGCCTGGGGTTCGTAAATAATGTGCTCCAGAAGAAGCCGCCACATGGATTGCAGGCAGATTGTAATATCTAGCTCGTAAAAATCTGGTTTTTTCTTGTCAAGATCAATAATACGGAGAAGATACTCGCGAAAGGGCCTATGCCATGGCTCGCTCTGGTTGATACAGAGGGCGGGGAGCAGGGAATCCTGAAGGACAGGATCTACATATTTGCTGTTAATGGTGCTTTGGAAAAATCCGTAGATCAGTCTGGGATCAAAGGTTACGGGAATGTAGGAGCAGTCCTTCTGATCTTCCATTGTGCCAGAATGGAGAGCACCGGAGTTGTTGAATACAATATCACCTTCTTTTAAGTGGTAAACCATATGGTTGACCTTGTAGCACATGGTGCCTTTTTGCACATAAGTAATCTCTATTTCCGGGTGCCAGTGCCACATAAAGTAACCGGACTCATATTCCGATAGTTTCTGGTAGCTGACCAGGAATGGAAACTGTTCATTGCCGTGCTGTTTTAATTCTTTTTGAAACTGATTGGTTATGATCTGCATGCCAAACCTCCCGGGAAAAATTTTATATCCTGTGAACTGTATAGGATTCCATATGTTCAAAAATAGAGAATTACAATAAAACGCATAAATTTACCTGTATTATACATCTATTAAAGATAAAAACGCAATATATTACTTGTTTTTCGCAAGTTATTTAAGGTAATGTAAAGGGAATGCATGTAAAATGGAATTAACTTGATGAGAGATCCAGATAAGCACAGATGAAGCGTAAAATATGCACTGAAGCTTCTGGAATACAGAACGTAAAATTATAACAATATTAACAAAACAGGAGAGATTAGCCATGAATTTACCAGAAAAAGCAAACCTTGAAAAAATCTATGGAGAGAGCAGCGCCTGCGCAGCCCGTTTCCAGAATCTTGCAGACAAATTTGCCAAAATCTACAAGCATGACCATGCAGATTTCTTTACTTCCCCTGGAAGAACAGAGATCATCGGAAACCATGTAGACCACAACGGCGGCAAGGTAATCGCAGGAAGTATCAATCTGGATACCATCGGCGCAGCAGCACCAAATGGAACCAATGTGATCCATATCACAAGTGAAGGCTACAGAGACGAGATCGTAGTCGACCTTGACAAGATCAGCAGAGCCAATTATCCGAAAGGAACCTTTGCCCTGGTTGCAGGTATGATGGAAGGTGCGAAGAAGAATGGCTTTCAGACAGCTGGTTTTGATGCCTATGTAAGTACCAACGTGATTGCAGCAGCAGGAGTAAGCTCCTCTGCATCCTTTGAAATGCTGATCTGTGTCATCATTGATTACTTCTTTAACGACAGCAAGATGACTTACACAGACTATGCAAAGATCGGTCAGTACGCGGAGAATGTTTACTGGGACAAGGCTTCCGGAATGATGGACCAGATGGCATGTGCAGTTGGCGGCCCGGTTCTTTTCGACTTTGCAGACAGAAATGACCTGAAATACAGCAAACTTGATTTCTCCTATGGAAAATTTGGTCACAGACTGGTGATCGTAAACACAGGAAAAGGCCATGCAGATCTCAGTCAGGAATATTCTGAGATCCCAGGTGAGATGAAAGCCGCAGCTAAGGTGCTTGGAGCAGAGCTTCTTCACGAGACCACTCTTGAGAACCTTCTGGCACATGTAAACGAGATCAAGGACGACAGAGCAATTCTTCGTTCTATCCACTTCTTCGAAGAGACCTCCCGCGTAGAGCGTTCAGCTAAGGCCATTGGAGAGGGAAACTATGAGGAATTCCTGAAACTGATGGATGAGTCTGGAAGATCTTCCTGGGAGCTGCTTCAGAACTGCTACTGCATTAAAGACTGCCATGAGCAGAAGATCCCGCTTGTTCTTGCCCTTACCCAGCTGTTCTTGAACAAGATCGGCGGCGGTATCTGCCGTGTACACGGCGGCGGATTTGCAGGTGTTATTGCAGCTGTTGTCCCGGAAAATGAGATGGAGAATTATGTAGAATACATTTCCCAGTATGTTGGCAGAGAGAACGTTTATCCAATGGATATCCGTGCAGTTGGAGCTGCTCATATCGGCTGAGAAGAAGTCTGAAATATTAGTCTGAAATTATCTGATTTATTTCAGAAAATTCCAGTATTTCGCTTGCTATTTTTCCCTGATAATTATATTATCATCTATAAGAAGCATGTCTTCCATACGGAGGGCATACTTTTTTTAGAAATGAGAGATTTTTATGAGTTTGAGAAATCATGGAAGAGATGAGGAGAAAGGATCAGGGAGCAGCAGTTATGGAGCTTTTCTGCTGTTGTTTTTGCTGGTCACTCTTTTTATCACAATTTATACTTATATCCTGCAGCAAAATTACAGCTATAATACTCTGGAGGTGGCGGTGGACCGTGACATAGAATGTTCTGATGCCATCCACAAGCTCGTTTCCAACAAGTTTACCAGAGAGGATTTCTCGGAGATCAATGAGCTTAAGGATATGGAATCTGAACGATACAAGAAGCTTCAGACGAATTTAAATGAGATCCGGAGCATGAATTCCACCAGATATCTGTACACAGCCAAGCGAAACGAGGAGGGCAGGCTGATCTATCAGATTGATGGACTGGATCTGGATGCAGCAGATTTTGCTTTTCCGGGAACTTATATTGAGGAAGAAATGATCCCTTATATTGAGAGGGCACTTTCCGGGGAGAACATATATTCCCAGGAGATTGTAGATACCACTTGGGGGCATATTTTTACGGCCTGTTATCCGGTTCGTGCGACAGATGGCTCTGGGGAGATTCTGGGAGTCCTTTGCATTGAGATGGCTTTTTAATATGTCCCATGATATCCGGACACCTATGAACGCCATTATCGGTTACGCGGAGCTTGCCCAGAAGCATTTGCAGAATTCGGATATGCTGGGAAAATATATGGACAACATTCGGGTATGTGGACAGAAGCTTTTGTCCATTCTGGATAATGTACTGGAATTTGCAAGAATTGAGAATAATCAGATCACCCTGGAAGAAACGGTCTGCAAAGTAGGAGACAGCGTTGATTCCTGTATTGTGATGTTTCATTCTTCCCTTGAAGAAAAGCATCAGACACTTACGTTTACCAAGGAGATCCGTTATCCCTATGTGTACATGGACAGTGCACATGTAAGTGAGATCATCCTGAATATTATCAGTAATGCGATCAAATATACCGGCGATGGAGGATCTATTACCTGTAGCCTGAAACAGGAGGAATACCAGAAACAGATTTTTGATTCCTTTTCCAGAGAACGTTCTTCTACCATAAGCGGGGTAGAGGGAACAGGACTTGGCATGGGAATTGTGAAAAAACTGGTGGACATGATGAACGGCACCATAGAAATCCAGAGCAAGCTGGGGGAGGGTTCTGCTTTCACGGTGAGATTTCCAAGCCGGATCGCAAGGCAGGAAGAAGCACAGCCCAAACGGGCCAAGAGCCAGTTTGATAAGCAAAAGCTGGAAGGAAAACGGATCCTTCTCACAGAAGACAACGATCTGAATGCAGAGATCGCCACAGAGCTTTTGCAGGAAGAAGGGCTTATTCTGGAGCGCGCGGTAAACGGCGTAGACTGTGTGGAAAAACTGGAAAAGTCCCAGCCTGGATATTATGACATGATCCTTATGGATATCCAGATGCCGGTTATGAACGGCTACGAAGCAGCCCAGAAGATCCGCAAGCTGGAAGATCCGCTGAAGTCTCAGATTCCCATCATTGCCATGACGGCCAACGCATTTGCAGAAGACAGAGAGAAGGCACTGTCCGTAGGAATGGATGCCCATGTGGCCAAGCCCATCAATATGGATACGCTGATCCCTGTCTTACTGCGGTATTTACAGTGAAAGTCCTGGACGGCAGTTGCGAAGCAACTGACTTTCATATATGGTGATGTCGCCGAAGGCGACATGTCCGTTTAGTGAGCAAGTAGTATAAAGCAGAGTGGAAAAAGCAACATTACTGTTTTTATCCATGAAATTTTTTGAAAAATAAGGTGACCTGGTAATGGAAATAAACAATCAGAAATCTGTCAAAGGTGAGAAAACCAAATACAAACTGGCGCATTCCATGAAGGAATGTATGCTGACTACCTCTGTGGAGAACATTACCGTGAAGCAGATCGTGGAGAACTGTGGGCTTACCCGGCAGACCTTTTACCGGAATTTTCTGGACAAGTATGATCTGATCAACTGGTATTTCGACAAGCTGCTTCTGAAATCATTTGAGCACATGGGCCGTGGAAAGACAGTCTATGATGCTCTGGTGAAAAAGTTTACTTACATTCAGGAGGAGCAGGCCTTTTTTGCGGCAGCGTTTCGTTATGATAATCAGAATTCCCTGCGGCAGCATGACTTTGAGCTGATCCTGGATTTCTATGAGAATCTGATCCGTGAAAATACGGGCAGATCTCTGGATGAGGATACCCATTTTCTGTTGGAAATGTACTGCCAGAGTTCCATTTTCATGACGATTAAGTGGGTTCTGGGAGAAATGGAGTGTACGCCAGAGAAGCTGGCGCAGATTTTGGTGATGGGAATGCCAGGAACGCTTGAAAAACTTTTCACAGAGTCTGGCATCTTAAACTAAGGAAAATTGCCAAAAACAAATAATCATATTTGTGCTTAATAGACAAAGTTACAGAAAAAGTGACATTTTGCTTTATCTGTAACTTTTCTTTTTACTTACTAGTTGTTAATATAATAACAAAGTTAAGGCGCAACAACAAGAGCGCAGAAAGGGAGATTGTTTATTATGGCAAACAGAATCAATTTAAACGGTACCTCTTATCATGGAGCAGGAGCAATCGCAGAGATTGCAAACGAAGCAAAGGCACGTGCATACAAAAAAGCATTTGTCTGCTCTGATCCGGATCTGATCAAATTTAACGTAACAAGTAAAGTTACAGACATTCTTGAGAAAAACGGTCTCGAGTATGAGCTGTATTCCGATATCAAACCAAACCCGACCATCCAGAACGTACAGAATGGTGTGGCTGCATTTAAAAAATCCGGAGCTGATTATATCGTAGCAATCGGCGGCGGTTCTTCTATGGATACTGCAAAAGCAATCGGTATCATCATTGCAAACCCGGAGTTCGAGGATGTGAGAAGCCTTGAGGGAACAGCACCGACCAAGAATCCCTGTGTTCCGATCATGGCAGTTCCGACCACAGCTGGTACAGCAGCAGAGGTTACCATCAACTACGTAATCACAGATGTTGAGAAGAAGAGAAAATTCGTATGCGTAGATCCACACGACATGCCGATCATCGCAGTTGTTGACCCGGAGATGATGTCTTCCATGCCAAAAGGACTTACCGCTTCTACAGGTATGGACGCTCTGACACATGCTATCGAGGGTTACACCACAAAAGCTGCATGGGAAATGACCGATATGTTCCATCTGAAAGCAATCGAGCTGATCTCCAAATCCTTAAGAGGTGCTGTTGATAACACTAAAGAGGGACGTGAGGGAATGGCTCTTGGACAGTACATTGCAGGAATGGGATTCTCCAACGTAGGTCTTGGAATCGCACATTCCATGGCACATACCTTAGGTGCTGTATATGATACTCCTCACGGTGTTGCATGCGCTATGATGCTTCCGATCGTTATGGAGTACAACCAGGACTGCACAGGTGAGAAATATCGTGAGATCGCCAGAGCAATGGGCGTAAAAGATGTTGATTCCATGACTCAGGAAGAGTACAGAAAAGCAGCGATCGACGCAGTCAGAAAGCTTTCTGTTGATGTTGGAATCCCGACCAGACTGGAAGCGATCAAAGAAGAGGATCTTCAGTTCTTAGCTGAGTCTGCTCATGCAGATGCCTGCGCTCCAGGAAACCCGAAAGACGCAAGCGTTGAGGATCTGAAAGCTCTGTTCAGAAAGATTATGTAATAAGCAAAAAAATTCCCAGGCAGAAATGCCTGGGATTTTTTACATGTTAATCATCCAGCTTGATTTTCTCTTTCAATACTACACATCCAGCCATATCCCCAATGACGTTGACGCAGGTAGCACCCATATCGCAAAGGGTATTGATACTTATGTATACGCCCATAACACCTGCCGGAAGACCTGCCATGGTAGCCAGTGCTGCGAAAGAAGCAATGGCACCGCCTGGGATTCCAGGAGTTCCTACAGACAGAAGTACGTTTGCCAGAAGGATTATGATCATCATGGAAATGCTCACGTTAATTCCGCAGGCATTGGCAAAGAACATGATCATAAAGGACATCAGAATGGAAACTGCATCCATGTTTACAGTAGCACCAAGAGGAATGGCAATACTTGTGATCTTGTTGGAGACACCCATTTCTTCTTCCATACACTGCTTGCTGATGGGAATGGTAGCAGAGCTGGAGCAGGTTCCAAATGCATTCAGGGCTGCGGGAAGCATGGCCTTGATAAATTTGATGGGGCTTTCTTTTCCAATAAATTTTACTGCACTGCCGTACACGATAAAGGCAAATCCGAAGAACGCCACATACAGGATGATCAGCTGTGTAGCCAGTGAGATGATGGTCTCAGTACCGTTGGCCTCTACAACCGGAACGATGGTACAGAAGACACCGATAGGGGTGAAGTACATAACCGTGCTGATCACCTTCAGACATACTTCATTGCAGGAGTCGATCACTTTCTGAAGTGCGGCTCCCTTTTCCCCGATGGCAATCAGGGTGAAACCTACGATCACTGCGAATACCAGTACCTGAAGCATATTTCCGTTGGCAAAAGCGGCAACCGGGTTGGATGGGATCAGGTTCTTGATGGTATCCAGAATGCTGGTCATCTCAGTGGCCTGGATATCGGATGTAGCCATCTCGAACTTTACATTTTTTCCAAGGTTGATCAGTCTTGGGATGATCAGACCTGCAAGGCTGGCAAGTGCTGTGGTGCACAGGAAGAAGATCATGGCCCCTGCGGTGATCTTACCGGTAGTACGGGCATTTCCAATACTGGTGATACCCATTACAATGGAACAGAACACCAGTGGAAAGATCATCATGTTCAATGCATTCATGTAAATGCTTCCGATGAGACTGGTTACAGTAAGCACTGGCTCATACCGGCCAGCCAGAAAGAGCCCGGTGAGAATACCAAGGATCAGTCCGATGAAAATTGCGGATGTGATATGTTTTTTATACCACGAATAGAAATTTTTCATTTGTTCCCTCCTAAAAACGAATATTGTAGTATTTTACCACATTTTGCAGAAATAAAAGTTACGAAAGTATTACTTTATTAAGGAAAGTATGTATGTTTACACAAAAAACAAGAAGAATCTGGACATATTTCCTACAGGCGTGATATACTGAATTTAACAGAATTGCCGGAATCTGACAGGGGAAAAGTTACCGCTTATTTCTGTCAGTTACCGGCTTTTTTCTTGCAGTTTATTTCGGGAAAAGATGAAGGAAAAACAAATGCAAAACGATTACGAAGAACTATTTGAGAGTATCCCCTGCGGAATCTTACAGTTGGAACTCCCTTTTGGAAATATTTGAGCCCTTTGAGCGTGCACCTGAGACAGAGAGTCTCCAGGGAACAGGGCTTGGCATGACCATAACCCGGAATCTGATTCATCTGATGAATGGAATGATCGAATTTACCAGCGAGCCAGGGAAGGGAACCTGTTTTCATGTGATCATCCCAATGAAGGCCTCTGAAATCCTGGAGAAGCCAGAACAGATTGAACATATAGAGGATGAGACTCCTGACTGGAGCCAAAGACGGATCCTGGTGGTGGAAGACAACGAATTAAATATGGAGATCACCTGTACCTTCCTGGAAGAGACTGGTGTTTCCTTTGAGACAGCAGTAAACGGAAAAGAAGCGCTGGATATGTTTGAAGCCTCTCCGCAGGGCTATTATGACCTGATCCTTATGGATGTCCAGATGCCGGTGATGAACGGCTACGAAGCTACCAGAAGGATCCGCAGCAGCAGTCATCCAGATGCAGTCCGGATCCCGGTGATCGCCATGACAGCCAATGCGTTTTCGGAAGATATCTATGCGGCCAGACAGGCGGGAATGAACGAACATCTCTCCAAGCCTGTAGAAATCGCAAAAATGTACCATATACTAAGAAAGTGGATGTCAGAGGAAAACACCAGGGAGGAAAATTTATGAAACAGCTATTAGATGAAACGAACAACTGGCTGTTGATACAGGCAGATTCCTGTGAGCAGGAGTGCATGAAAAAAGTATGCGAACAGGCTATGGAAGAGAAGAAGATTTCCTTCTGTGTGGTGTATGCCCTGGATCCAGCCGGATGCAAATTTACCGTGAGAAGCAGCACCGATGAAGTGCGTGCAAATGAAGCTGTTGCATACCTGGCAGAATCTGTCGGTGCAGGCGGCGGACAAAATGATGTGGCTGGAGGATTTCTGGCAGAATGCCTGCTCCTTGCCCACAGACAGAATGCTGACTATGAAAATTATTTTAAAGAAAAATTAGAGCGTTATTTTTCCCAGTATGAGATTGTGCGCTCAGAAGAATATAAAGCCGATCTGAACCAGATGAAGCGTTACCAGAAGAAAAAGACCAGGCTTGGTGTGGTTCGGACTTCTGATTTTCTCAATGAGGGAACCCCGATCCTGGTGAGAACCTTAGAAGGGGATATGGAATGCGTCAGCGGCCAGGACCTGTATATTATGATCGGGATCGACGGTGAGGTTTATCCCATCCGCCAGGAGAAATTTAACCATTCCTATGAGTTTACAGATGGGGAGCCGGAATATACCTGCGAGCAGGAGCCTGTGATCCACAACAACATTACAGGGGAAGCTTATTCGCTGGTTCCGCATATAATGACCTGCCAGCCAAGAGGGGAATATCATATTTATGCCAGACCGCTTGCCCAGTCCACCAAGGTTTTTACCCAGTGGGACAGATACAAGTATCTGAAGGGGGCAAAGGGGGATTATATTGCAGTCCGTGAGGACGATCTGTCAGACGTTTATACCATTGAACGATCTGTATTTTTCAGAAGCTACGAGAGGTGCGAAGAATAATGGAAAACTGGAAATATACTGCCTTCATCAGCTACAGACATAGAGGCAATGACGAATTTGTGGCAAAAACCTTACACACGATGATGGAGAATTACCGTGTACCATCGAAGCTTGCAGCCAAACTTGGGAAAAAGAGAGTAGGCCGGATCTTCCGTGATGTGGATGAACTGCCAAGCTCCAGCAGCCTATATAACAATATTGAGGAGGCACTTGGACAGTCTGAATATCTGATCGTGATCTGTACACCAAGGCTTCAGGAATCCAAATGGTGTATGCGTGAGATCGAGCTGTTCCAGAAGCTGCGGGGCAGCGATCACATTATTGCGGTTCTTGCTGAGGGAGAGCCAGAGGAGAGCTTCCCTTATGCGATCACCCATAGAATGGTAAAGGGAGAAGAAGTGGAGGTGGAGCCTCTGGCAGCAGATGTAAGAGGGGAGACACCGGCGAAGCAGAAGCATAAGATGAAGATCGAGCAGCTTAGTATTCTGGCTGCTATGCTCCACTGTGAGTTCGACCAGCTTCGCCAGAGAGAAAGACAGCGGAAGCTGCAGCGGGGAATCGCTGCAGGCGGCGTCAGATTTGCGGTAGTGGTAGCGTTTCTTGCCCAGACCGTGTGTGAGAATGTGAAGCTGCAGAGCCAGGTACGAAAAACCCAGTCCGCGCAGTCTTATCTTCTTTCTGAGTATTCCGATACCGCTTTTTCCGCGGATAATCCAAAGCTTGCCGCTATGCTTGCCATGGAAGGACTTCCGGAAAATTTAGGAAATGACCGTCCTTTTGAGGGTGCCGCTATGGCTTCCCTTACCAATGCTTTGCAGACTTACAGCTATCAGAAGGGCTATACCGCCAAAAATAATGTAGGAGCCCAGACTATGGATGCCCTTAAGGTTAGTCCATATGATGATTATGTGGCGTATGTGGATCTGAAAAGCTCAGATGATTACTGGATTCACTTTTATGACATAGAAGGGGATGAAACGGTAGCTGATTTCCCAGTGGATCCCCTTTACGCAGGACATCAGAGCTGTAATTCCAAAGTGATGTTCTTTGGTGATCACCGCTGTGTGATCGCTGGAAAAGAGAAACTCCAGGTAATCCATATGAATACCTTCCAGGCGCTCTGGGAGGGCGTATATGCAATGACGGTAAGCGTAAATGCGGACGAGACAGTGATCAGTGCCTTTAATACAGACACCAAAACCCTTACGTTTTATACCACAGAAGGGAAAATGATTTCAGAGCATACTTTTGACTGTGATGATGGCATGTATTATGGAATGAGTGACGATGGAAAATACGCTGCTTTTGGTGAATTTTATGATGAAGATGATGTGATGAATACTCTTTACATCCTGGACGTAGAGAGCGGCGAAATCGTGAAGCAGCTGGATGATAAAAAGTATGCAAGTATTGTATACAATGATACTTCCTGGACTGGCCATCAGCTGCTGGCAGTGGAAAAAGAGAATTATTATGTCTGTGTGGATATGGACGCAGATAAAGTTTACAGTACGAAAACACCGGTTAACTCGGATATCTGTTATGCTGATAGCCAGCGGGGCGTGTTTTATTACCGCAATGGCTCTGAACTGATCTGTGCAGATATGAAGACCGGGGAGACCTTGCAGGTCTATAAGTCTTCTGATAATATTGCGGACGCAGAGTATACGGGAGATGGAGAAAAGATTACGTTTGCAGTCTGCACCAGTGACGGATCTGTGGAATATGTGGACTATACAAAAGAACCATATAAGATTGGAAGTCTTTCTGGTGATGGAAATGGCTGCTCTGAAGTCCGCGTGGGAAAAAATTATATTGCCACATATCTTCTGAATGCATATGAGTTCCGTATTTATCAGCTGAATGAACGGACCGCTTCCAAAACAGGTACTATGAAGAAGGGATCTGACGAAAGTATTGACTATATCATCCGCCGTGAAGATATGATGATGGTAAATGGCAGCAGTAACTCTTATGCTGTGAATTTATCTACTCTGAAGGGTGCCCAGTTTAATGCAAAAGTATCCTATATGAACGTAATTAATGATTCTCTGGTAAGCTGTGACGAACTGGATGGAACCATCACAGTCTACGATTCCGAAACCGGAGAACTGGTGAAAGAGCTTCCGGACGGAACCGCTTCCAATCTGGAAGTGAATGGAGCCTTTATGGTAAAGTATGGTCTGCTGAAAGAGTATGACTATGAGAAATCAGAAGAAAGCGCAGAAGACCTGGAACCTGTTCACACAGAAGAAGTTCCTAAGAATTGTACACAGGCTTACATTTCTGTTTCCGGCTATTTGATTGAAGTAATGGATGGAGAGGAGGATGTGAATACTCTTTGCATTCTGGATCAGAACCGGAAAGAGATCCTTTCCCAGAAGGTCACAGATTTCAGCGGAAGCGCAGACTGTGATTATCTGCTGTATCAGCCAGAGGGCGAAAACGAGTATGTTCTTTACAATTATGTAGAGAAAAAAGAGATTACCCAAATAGATCTTGGTACTTTCTCCTGGATGGATAATATTCCTGGCTATTGTCTTCTTTGCAGCAGTGATAAAGGCGCCTTTGTGCTGGATGATTCCACCGGTGAAGTGCTGCTGACCATTGCCCAGGCAGATACCCTGTACAATTTCTATGCACCGGAAGGACAGCCCTATTTCGCAGCCTTGTATCTTTCTGATAATGGAGATACCAGACTGGATGTCTACAGCAGGGAGGCTACAGCATCTCCGATTGCGAAGATCAAAGGCGGCCTGGGTATGAATACAGATGGCGAGGTTGTTATCTATGATGGTGTGCGCACGCTGTATGCGGTGCCATTCCTTTCTCTTGAGGAGACCTATGAAAAAGGCGTGGAATTCCTGAATGGAGAAAGCCTGACAGAAGCGCAGAAGATTGCTTATCATTGTGATTGATAAATTGATAACGTAATAAACGAGCCAAAACATGCTTTGCAAGTTCTGGCTCGTTGCTTGCGTAAATAGGGCGGGGCGTGTTTTCACACGCTCCATTGCTGAATTAGTGCAAAATACCCATGGAGGTGAAGCGGATGGAAAGGCTAATCTTTCATGTAGATGTAAACAGCGCTTTCCTTTCCTGGGAGGCAGCGCGCAGAGTAAAAAATGGAGAGCCGGATCTGCGGGAAATTCCATCCGCAGTGGGAGGTGATCCCAAGAGCCGTACCGGGATCGTAGTCGCCAAATCCATTCCGGCGAAGAAATACGGCGTACAGACTGGTGAGCCTGTGGCCATGGCCCTTCGGAAATGCCCGGGTCTGGTTGTGGTTCCCAGTGATTTTCGCCTTTATACCAGAAATTCCCAGGCATTTAAAGCAATCTGTAAGTCCTACGCCCCTGCAATGGAATCCTTTTCCATTGATGAGGTGTTTCTGGATATGACAGGCACTTCCCTGATCTATCCAGATCCTATCGCCACAGCCTGTGAGATAAAGGACAGGATTTATCAGGAGCTTGGATTTACAGTAAACATAGGAATTTCCACCAATAAGCTTTTGGCAAAAATGGCGTCAGACTTTGAGAAGCCAAATAAAGTGCACACCCTTTTTCCAGAAGAAATTCCGGTGAAAATGTGGCCCCTTCCTATAAGAGACCTGTTATTTCTGGGAAAGGCTTCGGAAAAGAAGCTGATAGATTTCGGAATCCGCACCATAGGGGAACTGGCCCGGGAAAAGGAGTCCACCATTCAGACCCTTCTTGGGGAAAAGACCGGGCACCAGCTTTATCAGTATGCCAGAGGCATCGACGAGTCCCCTGTGCTGGAAGTGCCGGAGGAGAGCAAGGGCTTTAGTGTAGAAAAGACATTTAATGATGATATTGTATCCATGGAGCAGATCCAGCCGATTTTACTGGAACAATGCGATGTGGTCGCCACCAGAATGAGGCGGAAGGGGAAGAAGTGCACCTGCATTTCCGTTACCTTCCGAACCCTGGATTTCAAGAACCGTTCCCACCAGATGAAGCTTGGAAGTGCCACAGATGTAACGGATGAGATCTATGCCAACGCCAGAAAGCTGTTCCAGGAGTTCTGGAAGGGACAGCCGCTGCGGCTGATCGGTGTGGCTCTCACCGGACTTACGGAAGATGGGTTCGAACAGATGTCCCTGTTTGAAGACCGTGCAAAAAAGGAACAGAGGCAGAAACTGGATGCCACTCTTGACGCCATCCGCATGAAATTTGGGAACGACAAGATCACCCGCGCCAGCATTATGAACAGCAATGCCGGAATCGGGCGCAAGGCGAAGGCACAGATGGAGAATGAAGACAATAGGAAACAAAAGAATAATCATAATGAGGAAGACTAGACGATGGAAATTATTGAGACATTTGGTCATTATGTAGAAGATTTAACAAACACAAAGCCAAAGGGTGCAAGGTGGCTGCTGAAGACTGGCTGGGAGGCGCAGAACCTGAAATTTCAGTTTGCGCCGGATAAACGGCTTATGCCAGCGGATCAGTACCTGGCGCACCTGATGATGGATACTATGCTTCACCCTTTGAAAAATCCGGAAAGTTCCGCTATTGTAAGTATTTTTACCCCTTGTGAAATGCTTCAGGAGGTGGGTCTGCATCCCTATAATGTGGAGGGCTTTTCCTGTTATCTTTCTGCAAGCAGGGCGGAGCGCGCCTTCTTACAGCAGGCAGAAAATCAGGGATTCGCGGAAACCTTATGCAGCTATCACAAAACATTTCTTGGTGCGGCAAAAAAGGGACTTCTTCCAAGGCCAAAATGTATTGTGTATACCAATCTGACCTGTGATGCCAATCTGCTTACCTTCCGTACGCTGGCTGATTTTTACCAGGTGCCGTCCTTTGCCATTGATGTGCCCTGGCAGCAAGGTGAAGACAGTGTCTGGTATGTAGCAGACCAGTTGAAAGAACTTAAGAAATTCCTGGAAAAGAATACAGGACAAAAAATTTCTGAAGAGGCGTTGACAAAGCGGCTTATCCGCAGCAAACATACAATGGAAAATTATGAAAAATACCAGCAGGCCCGGGCAGACCGCTATGTTCCGGCGGATCTGGTTACCCCATTATATGCGGGTATGACTAATAATCTTTTGCTTGGAACTTTGGAAGAGGAAAAATACACCCAGCAGCTGCTGGAAAATATAAAGAAAGCTCCCGCAGCAAGGGGAAAACATATCTATTGGATGCATACCATTCCATTCTGGTCTGATGCGGTCCGTAAGGAACTATGTTTTAGCGAAAAGGCGCAGATCGTAGGCTGCGAGCTGGCAGAAACCTGTGAGCCAGATTTTGACCCGGAGAAGCCTTTTGAGGCTATGGCAAAAAGGATGGTTTATCATTCCCTGAACGGCAGTGCCCTGCGCAGAATTGAAGCGGGGATCCGTCATGCGAAACAGGCTGGTGCAGACGGCGTTGTGTGGTTTGGTCACTGGGGATGTAAACATACTCTGGGTTCCGCCCAGCTGGCCAAGAAGAAGTTTGAGGCAGCAGGTCTGCCTCTTCTGATCCTGGATGGTGATGGCTGCGACCGAAGCCACGGCGGAGAAGGACAGACCTCCACCAGACTTGGAGCGTTTCTGGAAATGCTATACGGTGAGGGGGATTAAATTAGTAGAAATCAGACAACTATTACTTGATAATATGCGTGTTTTCATCTATAATTTACATAAATGAACGTATAGTGCTATGAAATTGAAACAGAGCAGGGAGTGTTTTGTACGTGGCAGTAAGCAACCGCAGTGTGTTTACTGCCACTTTTTGTCTCGTTTGATGGTACGGGTCTAAAAGTGACTATGAACCGATTACCATTTTATCCTCATATAAAGATATGAGCGCATTTGTGGATCTGGTGAAAGAGAAGTATCTAGAGATCAATCTGGAAGTAATCCCATATAGTGGTAATAATTATTCAAGCTATGTATCTTCCAAGCTGGAAACGGGAGATATGCCGGATATTTACAGCACAAAGGCTTATGCACCGAGGCAGATGGATTTAAGTGATAAGTTGATCGACATGTCAGGCTATGATTTCCTGGGAAATTATTCTGAAACCAGACTTCATGATGTGGCAGATAATGGTGCGATCTATCTGCTTCTCTGCCAGATCCAGTATCCGGGCTATGGTTTCCAGTATTTATGCAACATACTGGATACGGATTTTCTGAATACCATTAACGGCCGTTACTGGCAGAATGATTTTCTGCAGGGAAATAAGAATATTTCCAATTCCCCGGAAATGCGAAAGAGCATGAATACCCTGGATAAATGGCGTGACATTGGAATGCTGAACGGGGATGGAGACGAGAAAAACGATTACAATACCAAAATGATCATGGCAGAAGGAAATACCCTGTTTCTGCTTGGAACGGTAAATAATTTCAGTGGAACGGATACAGAGGATGAGTTTGATTTCATGCCGTTTCTTTCTGAAGATGGAAGCAGCAATGCCTACATCGCCAATGTGACCAAATATATCGGATTAAACAAAAAACTGGAAGAGAACGGAAATGAACAGAAACTGGAGGATGCACTTCACGTTATGGAGATCATCAGTACTGTAGACGGTATGTGTTCCTTAAGTGCCGCTGAACAGAGTGATGTTCTGATCCCGCTGAAAGATTTTGAAATCCCGGAAGACAGTGCTTATAAATCTATGGAAGATGCTTTGAATGAGGGCTATGTGGCGCCACTTATTTACGATGGATGGGAGGATTTATCCGCTGGTGTTGGAGAAAAGATGCTTTCTTTTATGAAAGGAGAGTGCAGTGCCTCAGATGTGGCAGCAGAAATTGATGCAGAACAGAATCTGCTCCAGGATAATTCTGAGAGGGTTTATACCACAGTGACAGAAAAAATAGAGAAAACAGATTGTGCCAAACTGGTAGGAATCTGTTTTGCCAAAGCTGCTGATGCAGATCTTGCCCTTGTGTCTACCAATAAATGGTATACCATGGAGGGGGACACTGCCATGAATACAAAAGGAGTACAGTGTCCGCTGTATGCCATTCCGATCACGGAGCAGGAGATTACAGCCATGCTGCCTACCGGATGGACGGGAACCATTCAGACGGCAACCCTTACAGGAGCGCGGATAGAGGAACTGGCAGAAACCGGATTTGACAAATTCGGTGATGGAGAACATCTTTTCCCGTATACATTGGTTACTCCGGATAATTTTACAATCGAAAAAGACAAAACATACACAGTTGTTATATGTGGTGCTTCTGATGCCGTGCAGGAGGAAGGAAATATCCAGGATACCGGTATTGTGGGGCTTACTGTTTGCGAGGAGTATCTTAGCCAGTTTGATACTTTCTCTGCGTCTGATATTGTTTGGGAGTAAAATCGATGAAAAAAACTGCAACAGCACGCCCTGTCCCAAAGGAGAGGGCGGCAGTTCTGGTAACAAGGATTGTTGCTACAATGGCAGTGCTTGTTGTACTGGGAATTGGAGTATTTTTAGATCATCTATTATGGAATGGCTCATGATATGACTGAGCTGGAGCCTTATTTTAAGTGTGAGGCATATGAAGATGACAGCAGCATTTATGTAATTGACAGTGATGGATTAAAACTGTTTAGCAGCAGTAACGCCAATAATCTGCTTAGTGGCTATAATGTGTATACGGTACTGAAAAATATGGAGTATCGTCATGGAAGCACTTTCGAGGAAGCAAAGAAAGAATTAGAAGAAAATGGTCTTACCTACTCCAATGCTGTGCTGGATAATAAGGAATACTTTTATTCCATGTATCAGATGGAAAATGCGGAGTGGACACTGGTGTTTCTTGTAAGATCAGATGCAGTGGCCCTGAATACGGTAGATCTGGTGAATACAACAATCCGGATCGTTCTGGTCTTCGCTATATTTATGTGCTGTGTAAGTGGAGTAATTATATTCTGGCTGCAGAGAAGGCAGCAACGAAAAGAGTTGCAGATTGTTGAAAGCAATAATGAAAAGCTTGAAAAACTGAATGTGGAGCTGGAAGCGGCAAGCAAGGCGAAAAGCGATTTCCTGTCCAATATGTCTCACGACATCCGTACTCCGATGAACGCCATTGTGGGAATTACCGGACTGATCAACGATATTCTGGATATGAGCAGAATTGAGTCCCAGAAGGTTACGCTAAATGTGGAAAATGTCAGTCTTGCAGAGGAACTGGGGCAGATTGACAGTATGATCCGTCCACAGACTAACGAGCGTCATCAAAATTTCCGCATTCATATAAATGGCATTGTCCATGAGTATGTGCTCTGTGACGGAGTACGCCTGAGACAGATTATTCTGAATCTTTATCAAACGCAGTGAAATATACTCCTGAAGGAGGAGATATCATACTGGATTTCGCAGAGGTTTCCTGTGATGTGCCGGATCATGCAAAGTTCATCTGTACAGTGACAGATAACGGGTACGGAATGGCACCTGAGTTTGTACAGCATATTTTTGAACCATTTACAAGAGCAGAGAACTCTGTGCCCAATAAAGTACAGGGAACCGGACTTGGCATGGCAATCACTAAGAACATAGTGGAACTTATGGACGGTGAGATCCATGTTGAAAGTGAACCTGGACAGGGCAGCAGTTTTCAGGTGATTTTGACATTCCCTGTTGACACAAGAAAAGCATATTCAATTGGCGAAGAAAGAATCCTGCTTATTTCAGACAATGAATTGCTGACTGCAAATATCCGTGCAGCCGTGAGCCTGTTTTCTGTTGCTTTTTATGCTGTAAGCACAATTCAAACCGCAGGAGAATGGCTGGCACAGGAAAGTACAGATGTAATATTGTTGTCCGGATGTGAAAATAATGGCGCATTAAAACAAATTACAGATTTCTTACGGACAGCGGCGAAAAATGAAGTATTGGTTTTTAGCGTGGATTATGTCTTGAATGAACAGGTACAGGCTCAGATTCTGACTAATGATGTAGATGGCATTGTTCCAAGACCATTTTTCCTGTCGAATCTAGAGATGGCAATTGCAAAGGACAAATACGAATACTTCTGTTGATAAAAACAATAGATCCATTCTTCAGGGAATGCGTTTCCTTTGCGCAGAGGATAACGAACTGAATGCGGAGATCCTGAAAGAAATTCTCCATATGTACAATGCAGAATGTACCATCTATCCAAATGGTGAACAGATTGTCCAGGCATTTAAGACCGTAAGACTAGGAGAATATGATGCAATCCTTATGGATATCCAGATGCCAAGAATGAATGGCCTGGATGCATCAAGAGCGATCCGAAACGGAAGCAACCCGTTAGGCCGGACAATTCCCATCATTGCCATGACTGCAAATGCTTTTTCAGAAGATGTAAAACACTGTATGGAAGCGGGAATGAACGCCCATATTGCCAAGCCTCTTGACACAGTGTTGGAAAAAACAGTCCGCAGTGTGGTTTGCGGGGGGGGGCACAGAGTAAGATAAATAAAGATAAATAAAAAGAAATAAGATATAGAAAAAGCCAGACAGCACGATTACTTTCGAACTGTCTGGCTTTAAGTAATTGGTGCTTATTTTTTCATTGCAGGTGAAAGTGGTGTGTGATAAAATTGGTCACGCAGGAAAAATTTTGCTCTTAATGGAAAAGATAGGAATGAATAAGGTTTATTACGTCTGTAAATACACCCCCATTGAGCTTTTAAAAGCCTTTGGCGGGGAATGTGAAAATTTCAACCATATGCCGGATGGCTTTGACCTGGCTGACCAGGTGGCGCATCCGAATATCTGTGGCTTCGGAAAGACCCTTCTGGAAGCAGTGATGGAGGGGAAAATAAAGGAACTTGTGCTGGTAAGCTGCTGCGATACCATCCGGAGTGTTTATGATATCCTTCTGGAAAGCGGCAAGCTGGATTTTCTTTACATTCTGGATGTACTCCATTGTGACAGTGCCTGCAGCCGGGAAAGAATGGCGATGCAGCTGAAGGGGCTTGCGAAGGCCTATGGGGAGTATAAAGGAACCGCTTTTGATCCTAATGCTTTTGCAGATGCGTTTCAGGCACCGGAGAAAATTACAGAACCACATATTGCAGTACTTGGTGCCAGAATGGGACAGGAACTGTTCGAGATGACGAGTAAGGCTATGCCATATCCGGTTGAGAATGATACCTGTGTGCATAACCGGTCAGTGGGAAGTGTTCTGCCGCCGGAGGAATATCTTCTGGAAAATAAAGACGCCGCAGATCACAAAATTTCAGAGGAACAGTTTGACAGACTTATGGACTGGTATGCTGGCGAAATTCTTGGTCAGATCCCCTGCATGCGAATGATGGATCCCACTGGACGGAAGAAACTATACAACGATCCATCCATAGCCGGGATCATTTATCATACAGTGAAATTTTGTGATTTCTACAGTTTTGAATATGCGGACATTAAGAACCACACGGATGTGCCTCTTTTGAAAATAGAATCCGATTATACCATCCAGAGCAGCGGACAGCTGCTAACCAGACTGGAGGCTTTTGCAGAGAGTATTCAGCCGGAGACATTGGAGCAGACAGAAGCGGGAGACAGAAAGGATAAAGGTCAAATGGGAAAAGGATATTTTGCAGGAATTGACAGTGGTTCCACCAGTACAGATGTGGTGATCTTAAATAAAGAGCATGAGATCGTGACAAGCATTATCCTGCCAACCGGTGCAGGTGCGGCAATTGGAGCGGAGAGAGCTTTATCCGAGGCACTGGATAAGGCAGGACTGCAGCGGGAAGACATTGATGCACTTGTTACCACTGGCTATGGCCGTACTGCCATTAAGAGCGGAGATAAGAGCATTACAGAGATCACCTGTCATGCAAGAGGCGCCCATTTCCTGGATCCGGAGGTGCGTACCGTGATTGATATCGGCGGACAGGACAGCAAGGTGATCCGTCTGGACGAAAATGGCGCTGTGGCAAACTTTGTTATGAACGACAAATGTGCAGCCGGAACCGGGCGTTTTCTGGAAATGATGGCCCGCACCATGGAAATGGATCTGGATCAGATGAGTGAATGCGGGCTGGAATTTAAGGAGGATATCACCATTTCCAGCATGTGTACCGTATTTGCAGAGTCTGAAGTGGTTTCCCTGATCGCACAGAATAAAGCCACGGATGATATTGTTCACGGTCTGAATAAGGCAGTTGCAGTGAAAACTGCTGCACTTGCCAAACGTGTAGGCGGCGAAGAAAAATATATGATGACAGGCGGTGTTTCTAAGAACAGAGGTCTTGTGAAGACTCTGGAAGAGAAGCTTGGAACCAAACTGGTGATCAGTGAGAAAGCCCAGCTTTGCGGAGCACTGGGAGCGGCGCTGTTTGCGGTGGATATGGCGTAAGACAAAAAAAGCTGCGGTTTGCTGGATATCAGATAGAAAATATGGAAAATAAGATCGTATAGAAACAAGGGCATTGTTTGCTTCTTTGCAGGAAGAAGAGGACAATGTCTTTTTTCTATAAATTTTATAATAGAACCCCTTGACAAAAGCATATCACTAGTGTACTATCTAACTATTACAGAGATACAGAAAAGGAGGACGACATGGAATATAATTCATCGCTGCCTATTTATCTCCAGGCAGCAAATTCCATTAAAAGGGATATTGTAACAGGTAAGCTGTCTCCAGGAGTGAAGCTTCCATCGGTGCGTGAGCTGGCAGTTGCGTATACCATTAATCCCAATACGGTCAGCCGCGTATATAAAGAATTGGAGATGGAAGGTGTCTGTTTTACCAGACGCGGGATGGGAACTTTCGTAACAGAAGATCCAGGGAAGGTTCGGCAGCTGAAAGAAGAGATGGCAGGGACTCTGATCCGGGAATTTCTGGAGGGAATGGAGCAGCTTGGTTTTTCCAGAGCCGAGGCGATCGGACTTCTGGAGGAAGAACAGTCGAAATAGACGAGGAGTGTATGAAAATGATCTTAGAGAGCAGAGAAGTAACGAAGAAATACGGCAGTAAGACTGCTGTGAACCAGGTATCCTTACAGCTGGAGCCAGGACTTGTATACGCTATGCTTGGTCCCAACGGAAGCGGCAAGACCACCTGGATGAAAATGGTGGCAGGACTTGTGAAGCCAACCAGCGGTGAAATCCTGTATCAGGGAAACCCTATCGGCAAAGAGAGCAAGAAGGAAATTGCCTATATGTCCACAGAGCCCTATTTTTACAGCTGGATGTCCGTTGCAGATGTGGGAAAATATTACGAGGACTTTTTTGAAGATTTTTCCATGGAGAAATACAGACAGATGATTTCCCGTATGGAGCTTACAGAGGACATGAAGGCGAAGAAGCTGTCCTCCGGCATGATGGCCAAGCTGAAGATCGCAGTTACCATGGCAAGAGCCGCCAGGCTGTATTTACTTGACGAACCCCTGAACGGCATTGACCTTCTGGCAAGAGACCAGATCATGAAGAGCATTCTGGAAGCCATAGATCCAGATGTGACACTGGTGGTTTCCAGTCATCTTGTAGACGAACTGGAACGTGTAGCAGATGCGGCTATTTTTATGAAGGATGGCGTATTGGCTAAGCAGTGCATGGTAGAGGAGCTTCGGATCGATCAGCATAAATCCGTAGTGGATCTGTACCGTGAAATCTATGGACATGGAGGAGAAGAAGTATGTTAAAGTTGATGAAATACGAGCTTCGGAAAACAGCATTTTCCAAGCTGGTTCTGCTGGTGATCACTGCAGTTGCGGAAATTGCATTTTTGTTAGGTGTATTTTTGAAAAAGGATAATCTTCTGGCAATCGGAATTGTGTTCCTGTTCATGTGTGCCGTATTTGGTGTTATTTACATTGGAATAGAGAGCGTGAATGCCCTGTATCGCGACCTGAATACCAAACAGAGCTACATGCTGTTTCTTACACCAAAGAGCAGCTATGAAATCCTTGGTGCCAAGATTCTGGAGAACGGCATTTCCATCGTAATGGCAGGGGCATTTTTTGCACTGCTGGCAGCTCTTGATGTGACCGTTGCAACCCTTTACATTGGCGGTTTGAAAGAGATGATCAATCTAGTAAGCTCCTTTATGGAAATAAACTGGTCGGTGACCTTTACCCCGGCAGAAGCCGCTTTCTATTTCTTTGGTCTGCTGGCAAGCTGGATCGTTTACATTGTGAATGCGGACCTGTCCGTGATCTTGTCCGCCAGCGTTCTTGCCGGCAAAAAGGGCAGCGGCGTTGCAGGCTTCCTTATCTTCATGGTAATATCCGCTGTTATTGGAAAGGCATTGGATCTGATCCCGGTTCTGCAAAGCACAGAACTTACCTTTGTCCTGTACATCGCAGCCGCATTTGCCATTGCAGCAGTGCTGTACCTGATCAGCGGCTGGATCATGGAGAAGAAGCTGAGCGTATAAAGCTTAAATGGAAGCTGTGTGGCGCTTGTAGGCATTTTTGTGAATCTGCTGGTGGGAATGTCGGTTGGACCAAATGCAGCTCTGGCAACCTTGATCGGCCAGAAAAAGCGGGAGAGGATCAGCGGTATGCTGCATACCATACTCACTTTTGGTGCAATACTGGGCTTTTTGCTCATGATCATTGGCATGCTGTGTGCGAAAGTGGTGCTGGAGGCATCTGGAACACCGGAAAGTGTTATGAGTGAGGCTCTTTTGTACATTCGGATCTACTTTATCAGTCTGCCATTTATGACTATTTACAATTTTGGCTCGGCTATTTTGCGAAGCTATGGGGACAGCAGAAGGCCGATGTACTACCTGTTTACCTCTGGAATCGTAAATGTTATTCTGAATCTGTTTCTGGTGATCTGCTTTCACCTGGGCGTTTCCGGTGTGGCCATTGCGACAGTAATATCCAATGTACTAAGTGCATCTTTGGTTATTCATCATCTTCGGAAAAGAGATGATGAATTCCAGTTCAGTTTTTCCAGAATGCATATTAATAAAAGTGAGCTGTCCAAGGTTCTGGCCATTGGAATTCCGGCAGGAATACAGGGGGCTATTTTCTCTGTTTCCAATATGTTTATCCAGAGCGGGATCAACTCCTTCGGGGAGGATGCAATTGCTGGTTCTTCATTGGCGCTGAATTTCGAGTATTTTACATATGACATTGCAGCTGCCTTTGCACAGGCTGCGGTTACCTTTACCAGTCAGAATTTCGGTGCTGGAAATCTGAAACGGTGTAAAAAGGTATTCTGGCTTTGCCTGTTGTTTGGAATGGGCTTCACGGAAATCCTCAGTATTGTATTTATGATCTGGGATGATTTCTTTGTGAGCATCTATACCACCAGCGCAGGAGTGGCAGCCTTCGGCCTGATCCGTATGCACCGGGTATGTTCTTTGGAGGGACTTACCGCTACTTACGAAGTGGAAAGCGCAGCCCTCAGGGGAATGGGAAAATCCCTGGAGCCATCCATTATCACAATTCTTGGAACTGTGGTTTTCCGCATGATCTGGCTGGTCACCATTTTCAAGCTGGTTCCCACCTTCGAAATGCTGATGAACGTTTACGTCGCTTCCTGGATCTTCACAGGCGGCGCGATCATGATCGTGTATCTGTGGCATATGCGGAAGCTGGAAAAGAACCATTAGACATTGAAACAGGGCATTACCTGCTTCTCGGTGAGGAGTAAGTAATGCCCTGTGTTTTTTTCTAATCAGGCTATTTTCAGATTAGTACTGACCACTCTGGACGCTCTGTCCTGCGGACATGGATCTTTCCTGAGCCTCGATCATCTTTTTCACCATATAGCCACCTACACTACCATTCTGTTTGGAAGTAAGGTTTCCGTTGTATCCGTCTGTAAGCGGCACACCCAGCTCATTTGCAACCTCAAATTTGAAACGATTTAATGCGCCCTTTGCTTCTGGTACAGCTGCTTTGTTAGAAGAAGTATTGTTTGACATAATCATTTTCCTCCTTGGTTCATTGTTGTTTTGTTTGATGTTACATTGCTAGTATGTGCTCTAAAAATGAAAATACACTGGGAATAAATGGACTGATTTTTTAGCTTGACATAGCCGTACGGCATAAATATAATTGTAATTATTAAAAACAGCCGTACGGCATAAAAAATAAATTAGGACTAAAATTTAGCCGTACGGCATATATTGAAAGGCTAGACGAGGTGAATTATGAAAATCACGGATTCTAAATCATTAGGTATCGCATTGAAAACAAGAAGAAAAGAATTACATTATACTCAGTTATATTTAGCTGAATTTACAGGCTTAAGCGTCACTTTTATTTCTGATGTTGAACGTGGTAAGCCAACTGCAGAATTAGAGAAAACAATTCGCTTGGCGAATACCCTGGGATTAGATATTTTCTTGCAAAAGAGAGGATAAGAATATAAATGAAAAAAATTTGTCTGTCCGGATCAGCTGTACTTAAAAGCAATCCTGGAAAATGGGATGGTAAGATCCGTCCCGGGAGCAAGGCAGCGAGTGGCGAAAAAGGATTTATTCCATCTGGCAGAACTATCCGGATCCCGCAGCAATCTGGTATGTCTTCCCCTTTTTTCCAATGAAATGCTGTACGGACTGCTGATCTGTGATCTGACACTCTGACGCCCTTACCGGAATCCTGAACCGGAGAGGCTTTCATTTATCTGCAGAAGAATTGGTGTCACAGTTGAAAACACAGGGACACAGGACCTTGTTTGCCTACATTGATATGAACAATCTGAAGATCATCAACGACCGCTACGGCCACGATGAAGGGGATTTTTCCTTGAAACTGATCGGGGAAATCCTGGCGGATATTGTACAGGAAGAGGGCATTACCGGACGGATCGGCGGCGATGAGTATGCCTGCGTGCTGAAATACGAAAAGGAAGACCAGGGCAGGGACTTTAGAAACAGGATCCATCAGGCATTCCAGGATTTTAACCGTACCAGTGAAAAAGCCTATAATGTTACCGTCTCAGTGGGAACGTATCTGATGGAAGCAGAAGAGGACCTGACTTTACATGATGCCTTGTCCCATGCAGATGCCAGTCTGTATGAAGCCAAGAAAAACAGAGTGAAATCCGTGGCAAAAAATTTTGATCATAATAACTGATGGGAAAATCAGCAAGAAAAATAGTAAGATTTCAACTTGACTCTACAACCAATGTAGGGTTTATGGTAAGATAGTTAAGAGAAAGGAGGAGAAATCCTTTGGAGAAAGATCTTACCACAGGCAGTGTATTCAAAAATATTGTTTATTTCTCACTGCCATACCTTTTATCTTACTTTTTACAGACCCTTTATGGAATGGCGGACCTGTTTATCATAGGCCAGTTCGAGGGTGTTGCCAGTACCACAGCTGTCTCTGTGGGAAGCCAGGTCATGCATATGTTGACGGTTATGATCGTGGGACTTGCCATGGGTACCACAGTCACCATCGGCCAGGCCATCGGAGGAAAGAACAAGAAGCAGGCAGCTCTTGATATTGGAAATTCCGTTACCCTGTTTATGGCAGTATCCATCCTGCTGGCGGCAGTTCTGCTTTTACTGGTGAAGCCTATTGTGGCAGTGATGTCCACACCGGCAGAAGCTGTTTCCGGCACCATTACATACCTGACCATCTGTTTTATTGGAATCCCGTTTATCACAGCTTATAATATTATCAGTTCCATTTTCCGTGGAATGGGTGATTCCAAAAGCCCCATGTATTTCATTGCCATTGCATGTGGGGCAAACATTGTGCTTGACTATGTATTTATGGGTGCCCTTCATCTGGGCCCGGCTGGTGCGGCTCTTGGAACAACCCTTTCCCAGACCATCAGCGTGCTCATTGCCCTTACGGTGATTTTACGGAAAAAAACAGGGATTTCTGTTTCCAGGGCTGATTTTAAACCCAGAAGACAGATTATGGGCAAAATCCTGCAGATCGGAATTCCCATCTGCTGCCAGGACGGACTGATCCAGGTGGCCTTTATCATCATAACGATTATTGCAAACAGACGAGGCCTTACCGATGCAGCAGCAGTGGGGATCGTGGAAAAGTTCATCAGCTTTTTGTTCCTGGTGCCATCCTCCATGCTCTCTACAGTATCGGCTCTCGGCGCACAGAATATTGGGGCAAAAAAGCCGGAGCGGGCAAAAGAGGTGCTTCGCTATGCCACTATGATCGCAGTTGGATTTGGTGTGATCGTGACAGTTTTGATCCAGTTTATTGCAGAACCGGTTGTGGGAATGTTTACCACAGACCAGGGCGTGATCCTGGCAGGTGGGCAGTATCTGCGGGGGTATATTTTTGATGTTATTTTTGCAGGTGTTCACTTTAGCTTCAGCGGCTATTTCTGTGCCTGCGGAAAATCAGGATTGTCCTTTTTACATAATATTACTGCAATTGTGCTGGTACGTGTTCCTGGGGTATATCTTACTTCCAGGCTGTTCCCGGCCACGCTTCTGCCTATGGGACTTGCCACGGCTACAGGCTCCCTTTTGTCTGTGATCATCTGTGTGATCGCGTTTACGGTTATCAACCGAAAGGAAAGAAATGCCGTTTTTTCATAAAGGAGACCAGTTATGGAAAGCAAAGATTTATTTCAGATCGGCGAAGTAGCCCGGATGTTTCATCTAAGTGTCAGCAGCCTCAGACATTATGAAGCCATGGGGCTTCTGGTTCCCGAGGTGACGGATCCGGAGACTGGCTACCGCTATTACAGCACCCGCCAGTTTGAGCCGCTGAACACCATCCGCTACCTGCGGGCCCTTGACATGCCACTGAACGAAATTGCGGATTTTCTCCAGAACCGTGACCTTGATAAAATGGAGGAAAAGCTTCAGCAGCAAAAGGAAATTGTTATAAAAAGGGAACAGGAATTAAAGCGGATCGAGCGAAAGATCGGCAACCGGTTAAATCAGCTAAAGAATGCCAGAAATTCTGTGCTGGATGTGATCGCGCTTACAACAGCCATGGCCTGCCGCCTGGTATGGATGGAAGATAACCTTACTATTAAAGAGTTTGTTGACATGGAGACACCGATCCGAAAGCTGGAACAGAAGCAAAAAGAGGCGCTTATTTTTCTGGGAAAGGTAGGGGTTGGCATAGCAGCGGAACAGCTGCTGAAAGGGCAGTTCCAGCAATACAACGGGATTTTTCTTCTGCTGGACGAGGAAGACCAGTACGATGGAACTGTGATCCACCTTCAGGAAACGCCATGCGTTTCCGTCCGTTTTCGCGGCAGCCACAAAGAAGCACCTGCCCAGTATGAAAAACTGATGAATTATATTCAGGAACATAATCTTAAAGTTGCCGGTTTTTCACGGGAGATTACCATGATCGATTACGGCCTCACCAATGACACTGAGAAATTTGTAACGGAGATCAGTATTCCGGTGAAAGTATCCTGATATGTCCGCTGCAATTGTCGGAAATCTGGACTTGGGTTTGCAGGTGAAAGTAAAAACCTCCTGCATGGTATAAATAAAAATATACCATGCAGGAGGTCTTTTTTACGCGGGCAACGAGCTAAAGTCTATGCTTGCATGAGGCTCTGGCGACTGCCGTGATAACTTATCATTCCTGGAATTTCGGATCCTTCAGCAGATCCTCATAAAGCTCTTTATAAATAGCCGGGCGGAAATCTGTTTTTCCATCAATCAGGGAGTTTGGTTCAAACTTTTCTCTGGTTGCAAGGGTAAGATCAATGGTTGCCGTGTACATTTTTGCCTGGATTGCACGCGGGTCTGTAAATGGATAACCGGCAAAATATTCTGCTTCCCAGAAATTGGTGCTCGGCCCGATAATACTGGAGCCGCCCCAGAAAACATTGTATTTATCAGTTCCTGCAAGGTTTGCAGAAACGATATAGATCTGATTGGTAATGCAGCCGGCTTCCAGAGTGGTGGAGCCAAGAGCAATGCCGTGGCATTTGGCAAGTGCGGTACAGTTGATATACAGGCGACAGCCCTTTGCAGCATAATATCTCATCAATTCCTGGAAGCAATAGGAGTCATAGCAGATGGCCAGACCAACCGGTCCCCACGGAGTATCAAAGATGAAAGGCTTGCTGCCTCTGGTTGCCCAGTGTGGTTCCGGATAAGGAAGATGGATTTTCCGGTAAGCACCGATCACACCTAATGGTCCGCAGACACAGGCGGAGTTATAAATGGTAGAAGGATCCTTTTCATCCCGCTCCGGCATTCCGAAAGCTACATAAATGCCAAGCTTTTTCGTTAATTCTGCAATTTCCAGGGAAGAAGGTCCTGGTACTAATTCTGCCAGATGGGACTGCATCTTATCTGGTTTTGCTTTTTCTTCCTCATCATCATAACCGGTCAGGGCCATCTCCGGAAATACAACAAGATTGGAGCCTTCCGCTGCAGCGGCTTCAATATAACCTTTCATTTTATTCAGATTCGCTTCTTTGTCACCCCAGATAGCATGAAATGCAACAGTTGAAACTTTGATAACGTCTTTCATAATCATTAGCTCCCTTCGTAATCTTTTGAAAATTTGATGAAATAAGTTCCGCCGGTAGAATTCTTTTTCTTACATAAAAAGAGAGCACGAAGATGATCATTAAGTACATCTTCGTGCTCGATGACTGCATTATAGTCCTGGGATTTCGCATTGTCAATCATTTTTTTGAAATAAATCATATTTTTTAACAATTAAGAACAGAAACGGAAATTAAGGCTGAAAATAAATACTGGCTTGAGAATCTTTTCATTTTATGTTACCATTTTTATATCTTTAAGCAGGGAAAATCTGTCTCTGCCATAACCAAAAGGAGTCAGCGTATGAAAAAAATATTAAAAGTCCTTGGAATCATATTAGGAGCAGTTCTGGTTTTGCTGGGCGGATATCTTATTTATCTGTTTGCAAGCTATCACCGCATCCCGGATAATCAGCAGCTGGAGGTAGAAACGGCCAGAAATCGTGAAGATACGGAGGAAAATAAACTTACCACAGACACAGAGTATTCAGCGCTGACCTATAATATTGGTTTCGGTGCATACACTCCGGATTTCAGCTTTTTCATGGATGGAGGAAAATCCTCCTGGGCGAAGAGCAAGGACAGTGTTCTGGAAACGGTGCAGGGGGCAGGGGCGCTGGCAGCTTCTTATGCTCCGGATTTTGCCATGATCGAGGAAATCGACCTGGATTCCACAAGAAGCTATCATGTAGATGAATATTCGATCTTAAAAGATCATTTCCCGGATTATTACTATGTATTTGCCCAGAACTATGATTCTGCTTTTTTATTTTACCCATTTACCCAGCCACATGGCAGCAGCAAGTCTGGAATCGGCCTGTTTTCCAGATATCCGGTAACTTCAGCCCTTCGAAGAAGCTTCCCGGTATCCACCTCTTTTACCAAGTTTTTTGATCTGGACAGATGCTACAGCATTTCCAGGGTCCCGGTAGAAAATGGGAAAGAGCTGGTAATTTTTGCATTACATATGTCTGCTTACGGAAACAGCGATGAGATCCGAAAAGGACAGATCGGTATGCTGGCTGCAGATATGGAAAAGGAATATGAAGCGGGAAATTATGTGCTCTGCGGCGGTGATTTTAACCATGATCTGAAGGCATCGAAAGAAGATACCGGGGAAAGAGAGTCCTGGGCGTATCCATTCCCACGGGAAGAGCTCCCAGAGCATTTTTTCTTCGGGATTGACCTTCTCACCCAGGAAGAACGTGACAATCTCTGGAACAGCGCCAGAAATGCAGATATGGAGTATGTGCCAGATGTGACCTATACCGTCACTTTGGATGGCTTTATTATTTCAGACAACATTGAGTGTACCTCATACGAGGACATCAACACCGGATATTCCTATTCCGACCATGATCCGGTTTATATGAAATTCAAATTAAAAGATTGATACCTGATAATTACAGCTTCTTTTGGAATGGAGAGGCTGTTTTTATCTTTCATCCCTTTTTTTAACTTCAAAAATATATTATAATGATACCCGTATAGAAAAACTAAAAGTTGTTCGTGTTTGCACAATAAGACGATATATCATTATAATTATATAGATTACAGAATCGAGAGTTGGACAGGAATTATTTTATCATGGAAAACGCAAAAAATGAAAAGAAGGAAAATAAAATTCACTCTATCCCCATCGGTCACACCTACCTATGCATAGATTTAAAGTCCTTCTATGCCTCTGTAGAATGCCAGGAGCGCCACCTGGATCCCCTTACCACCAACCTGGTAGTAGCAGATCCCTCCCGTACTTCTAAGACCATCTGCCTTGCAGTTTCTCCTGCCTTGAAGGCATACGGCATTCCAGGACGGGCGCGGCTGTTTGAAGTAGAGCAACAGATAAAAAAAGCCAATCATATGCGTCAGCAGCATGCCCCAGGTCATAGATTTACTGGTACCTCCTGCGATTCCGGCCAGCTTTTTGCCCATCCTGAGTATGCCATCGGATACGTCACGGCGCCTCCAAGAATGTCACACTACATGGAAAAGAGTACTCAGATTTATCAAATCTATCTGAAATACATTGCCCCGGAAGATATCCATATCTATTCCATTGACGAGGTATTTATTGATCTCACCCATTATCTTCCGGCTTCCGGCAGATCCGCCCGTGATTTTGCCCGTGAAATGATCCTGGATGTGCTGGAGACGACAGGAATAACCGCCACAGCCGGAATCGGAACCAATCTTTATCTGGCAAAGATCGCCATGGATATTGTAGCCAAGCACATTCCGGCAGACGAACACGGTGTCCGGATCGCAGAACTGGACGAGATGAGCTACCGGCGCCAGCTGTGGGATCACCGTCCTCTCACGGATTTTTGGCGGGTAGGAAGAGGCTATGCAAAAAAGCTGGAAGAGAACGGACTTTTTACCATGGGAGATATCGCCCGCTGCTCCATTGGAGGACCCGGGGATTATTATAATGAGGAGCTTTTGTATAAGCTGTTTGGAATTAATGCGGAGCTCCTGATCGACCACGCCTGGGGATGGGAGCCCTGCCAGATTTCCCATATCAAAGCCTACCAGCCGGAATCCAACAGCATCTGCTCGGGCCAGGTTCTTCAATGTCCATACACGGCGGACAAGGCGCGGCTGGTAGTACAGGAAATGGCAGATATGCTCACCCTGGATCTGGTGGAGAAGAAGTTGGTGACAGACCAGATCGTACTTACAGTAGGTTATGACATTGAGAATCTGACAGATCCGGCAATACGGAAACGCTACCGAGGGCCAGTTACCACTGACCATTATGGCCGTCAGGTTCCCAAACATGCCCACGGCACAGAGAACCTTAAGAGCCAGACCTCCTCCACGAAATTGATCACAGAGGCTGTGATGCGTCTGTATGACCGGATCATAAACCCGGCCTTGCTGGTCCGCAGAATTTACCTGACTGCCAATGATCTGATCCCGGAAGGGGAAATGAAGCAGAAAGAAGCCTGGGAGCAGCTGGATCTTTTTACAGATTATACAGCCATAGAAGAGCAGAAAAAGGAAGATACCGCCCTTCTGGAACGGGAAAAGAAAATGCAGCAGGCCATGCTGGATATTAAGAAAAAGTTTGGGAAAAATGCCATCCTGAAAGGAATGAACCTTCTGGATGGAGCCACTGCAAAAGACCGGAATGGTCAGATCGGCGGGCATAAAGCGTAGAGGAAACAGGAGCAAATAGAGAGAAAATTCTTGACTTAAACCATAGTTTATAGTTTATGATAGATTTATAGAAGAACCGAAGAAGCTGATAATGGATGCTTGATAAGTGCTAAAGGAGATAACATATATGCAGACAACGATATTTGACCAGCCGGTGGACCGCCGCGGAACTGGATGTATGAAATGGGATGTAAAGGAAAACGAACTTCCCATGTGGGTGGCGGATATGGATTTTCAGACCGCTCCGGAAGTTACAGAAGCCATTATGAAACGTGCCAGCCACGGCGTTTTTGGCTATACCTTAATTGAAGATGAATGGTATAAGGCGTACCAGGACTGGTGGAA
The DNA here is from genome assembly GCF_052116245.1 of Blautia sp. Sow4_E7. Taxonomy (NCBI): domain Bacteria; kingdom Bacillati; phylum Bacillota; class Clostridia; order Lachnospirales; family Lachnospiraceae; genus Blautia; species Blautia sp. Sow4_E7. The sequence continues at coordinate 64,261 of NZ_JBQKLL010000002.1, read as the reverse complement.
GACACGCCATAATTTCGAGATTGAGAAGGACTGGCTGATCTTCTGTACTGGCGTAGTTCCTGCTATTTCCAGCATTGTGAGAAAGATGACTACGCCAGCCGAAAAGGTGGTGGTACTCACTCCGGTTTATAATATCTTTTTCAACTCTATTGTAAATAACGGCAGAAATCCGTTGGAGTGTGAGCTGACCTACCAGAATGGCAGATATGAGATTAACTGGGAAGATTTTGAGGCGAAGCTGGCAGATCCACAGACCTCCCTTTTGATTTTCTGCAATCCTCACAACCCGGTTGGAAAAATCTGGGACAAGGAAACGCTTGCAAAGATGGGCGATCTCTGCGTGAAACATCATGTGCTGGTTTTGTCGGATGAAATCCATTGTGACCTGATAAAGCCGGATAAAGATTATGTACCATTTGCCTCAGTTTCAGAGAACTGCCGCAAAAACAGCATTACCTGTGTGGCGCCAACCAAAGCCTTTAATCTGGCAGGAATCCAGACTGCAGCTGTGATCATTCCGGATCCATTTATCCGTCACAAGGTAAACCGTGGATTAAATACAGACGAAGTGGCAGAGCCGAATGTGTTTGCCGCGATCGCGCCTATTGCAGCCTTTAATAAAGGCGGAGAGTGGCTGGACAATCTGAAAGAATACCTCTGGAAAAACAGACAATATGCAGAAGAATTTATTGAAAAGGAAATCCCGGAGATCCACGCAGTAAAGGGCGAAGCCACCTATCTTTTGTGGCTGGACTGCCAGGCAATTTTCCGAAAGGGCTGTGACCTTTGTGAATTTATCCGCGCAGACAGCGGCTTATATCTTTCTGACGGACCGGAATACCACAGTGGAGAGGGCTTCCTGCGAATGAATCTGGCATGCAGAATGGATGTCCTGAAGGATGGACTGGAAAGACTAAAATCCAGTATAAAATCCTATTGCAGATAAAAATCAGAACATTCTCAAAGATTGATCTTGTATAGTTGCTGTTTCATGAGAGGAGAACAAAATTCATAAAAAACACAAGAAGTTCAGCCTGAAGCGTATTGTCGTGAACAGTAACTGTTATATAGATATAGGAAAACAGGGGGAAGGAACCTTATTATGCCACTATTACACGAATCCCACAAATACGACGACATCATAAATCTGCCCCACCATGTGTCAAAGTTCCATCCGCAAATGGACATCATGGATCGGGCTGCCCAGTTTTCCCCCTTCGCTGCCCTTACCGGCTATGAAGCCGCAGCCAGAGAAACCCAGCGGCTGACACAGCCCAAGGTGGAACTGGACGAATCAGAAAAGCAGCTTCTGGATGAAAAATTTCATCAGCTGGAGGCGGAGCTTTCCAAGGGGCCTGTGATAACCGTTACCTATTTTGTCCCGGATAAGAGGAAAGAGGGCGGTGCCTACCGCACCATCTCCGGGAAAGTAAAAAAAATCGACTATTTCAAAAAGACGATCCAGATGGAGCAGGGCGAGTTGCTGCCTTTTGATGATATCTCAGATATTCAATTATAATGAACGTAAAAATTTCCTGTAGGAAGCAGAACTGCCAAATACAGGAATTTTTTTGCTTTAGGAAATTTCCATAAATAGACAAATCCCCCAGAGTATGGCACGATAGGCTCATTCATGATAAAGATGAGGAGTCATGTTTGGATTATGGAAAGAAAAACAAATCGGAAAACAATTAAACTGCGTACTGCACTTGTTTTTTGCGCTGCTTTTGTTGTGGTAATGATTTTTACCAGTATATTAAATCAGAATCAGATCTAAGAAGAAAAACTGAAGGCAACCTATACTGCAGAATCGATGGTAAACAGAATCGGCTCCCAGATGGATCAGTATCTGGTTGCTTCCGATTTTTTGAAAAATATAGTAGAAAATGGAAATACATTGGATGATCAGACTTATTCTTCCTTATGCAGCCTTTTGCAGGATGACGCCCATGTGATTGAGGCATTTGAACTTGCGAAAAGCGGCACTGTATCCCAGGTTTATCCTCTGGAAGGAAACGAAGAGGCCATTGGTCTTGATATGCTGACTCATCCAGAACGAAAAAAGGAAGCCCAGCTGGCGAAGGAAACCGGTCAATATACCATTGCAGGTCCTTTTGAACTGGTGCAGGGAGGCACCGGAGTATTGCTTTTTGATCCGGTATACACAAAAGCTTCAGATGGGAACAAACAATTCTGGGGATTTTCGCTCCTGGTTTTGAACTGGGATAAATTTATTGAAAAGCTGAACCTGGATTCTCTGGAAACTGCTGGATATCATTATCAGGTTTGGAAACATAATATGAGCACTGATGAAGATGTGGCAATTACCCAGTGCAATGACGTAAATCTGGAATTTGCCCTGGAGGTTGCCTGTGATGTGCCAAATGATACCTGGTACGTGGAAATTTCTCCCCACAACGGCTGGATTTCCAATTTAATCCTCTGGGGATACTTTTTCTTTGCTTCCGCTTTGGCGGCCCTGGTATCCTTTGGATACTGGCAGTTTGAACAGCAGCGCTACAAAGACATGGTTTATGCAAAAAAAAGGCTATGTTTCTGCCCGCATTGTGATCGAAGACACTGGAATCGGAATGAGCCAGGACTACCATTGAATTGCCATTCCTTATTGCCACAGAAGAACAGGTCGCATCTTTGCGTCATCAGCCGGCAGAGACTGAAAAAACAGATTTCAAAGGCAGACGTATCCTTCTGGCAGAAGACAATGATCTGAATGCAGAGATTGCCATCACGATTCTGGAGGAACATGGCTTCCAGGTGGAACGGGCAGAGGACGGACAGATCTGCGTCAATATGCTGAAAACAAACCCGGCGGATCATTATGATCTGATCCTGATGGATATCCAGATGCCAAATAAAAATGGATATGAAGCTTCCAAGGCAATCCGTGAAATGCCAGGTCCCAAATCCCGGATCCCTATTATTGCCATGACCGCCAATGCCTTTGACGAAGACAAGAAGAAAGCCATGGGCGCCGGAATGAACGCCCATATTGCAAAGCCTTTTGATATTCAGGTATTGTTAGATACGATGGAACAGCTGATCTCGAAAAAAGTATGATTTTTCGGCAAAATACACAAAGGTCATTCCATGTAAAAAATGTTAACAATCAATGAATTTTGTATATATTCAAACGTTTTTGTTGCACTTCTTTTGTCAATTTGCTATAATTGTTACAATAAACAGAAAAAAATGGGAGAGGTGAACTATGAATTTAGGTATCATTGCACATAATAGCAAAAAAGTTCTCATTGAAGATTTCTGTATCGCTTATAAGAACATCCTGGCCAAGCATGAGGTATATGCTACCGGCACTACAGGAAGACGAATTGAGGAAGCTACCGGCCTTCATGTCCACAAGTTTTTACCGGGCAGTATCGGAGGCGATAAGCAGTTCATGGAAATGGTAGAGCGGCAGGATCTGGATATGGTAATACTTTTCTATAATCCTGTTATGATAGATCCGAAGGAGCCGGACATCACAGCCATTGTAAAGCGCTGTGACCAGTATAATATTCCAGTAGCGACCAATATCGCTACCGCAGAACTTCTTATCCTGGGACTGGCCCGTGGCGATCTGGATTGGAGACTGAATCTGAAATGAGAGTCATCGCAGGAAAAGCAAGACGACTAAACCTTAAAACTGTGCCGGGCATGGAGACACGCCCCACCACAGACCGCATCAAAGAAACTCTTTTTAATATTCTTCAGCCTGAACTTCTGGACTGTCGATTTCTTGATCTGTTCAGCGGAAGCGGCGCGATCGGCATCGAAGCATTAAGCCGTGGAGCTGCTCAGGCTGTTTTTGTTGAGAAAAATCCCAAGGCATGTACCTGCATAAGAGAAAATCTTACATTTACAAAACTTGCAGAGAGTGGTAAACTGCTGAACATGGACGTGCTGCAGGCCATTCGTTCCTTAGAAGGAAAGGGTGTTTTCGACTGCATATTTATGGATCCTCCATATAACCATGAGCTGGAGCGCCAGGTTCTGGAATACCTTCAGGACAGCAGTATTCTGGATGAGAACACACTGATCATCATAGAAGCGGATCTGGCTACAGACTTTAGCTATGTGGAAGACCTTGGCTACAGACAGCTGCGTTCCAAAGAATACAAAACCAATAAGCATATCTTTTTATGCCGGGGAAAGTGAGAAAAATACATGGTAATAGCTGTTTATCCAGGAAGTTTTGATCCGGCCACATACGGACATCTGGACATAATCAAGCGGGCAAGCGTCTCTTTCGACAAAGTAATCGTGGGAGTTTTGCATAATTCTGCAAAAAGTCCGTTGTTTTCTGTGGAAGAACGTGTTAATATACTAGAAAAGGCAACAAAAGACATGGAGAATGTAGAGATCAAGGCATTCGAGGGTCTTTCTGTAAATTTTGCCAGAGAAAATCATGCACAGGTAATCGTGCGTGGGCTCCGGGCAGTAACAGACTTTGAGTTTGAGCTTCAGATGGCACAGACCAATCGGGTACTTGCTCCGGATATTGACACCGTGTTTCTGACGACAAGCCTGGAATACGCATACCTTAGTTCTACCATTATGAAAGAGGTAGCAAGCTATGATGGCGACCTGAGCAAATTTGCTCCGCCGGAAATTACCGAAGCTGTTAAGAAAAAGATGCACGATTTGAAGAAATAGAATAAGGAGAGTTTACTATGAGCAGCAGAATTGAACAGATCATTGAAGAAATCGAAGAGTATGTAGACAGCTGTAAATATCAGCCACTTTCTACAACTAAGATTGTAGTGAATAAGGAAGAGATCGAGGAGCTTCTTCGTGAGCTTCGTCTTAAGACACCAGACGAGATCAAACGTTATCAGAAGATCATCAGCAATAAGGATGCCATCCTTGAGGATGCACAGACTAAGGCTGATGCCCTGATCGCAGATGCACAGAACAAAGCTCAGGAGCTTGTTACCCAGCATGAGATCATGCAGAAGGCATATGCCCAGGCAAACGAGACCATCAATGCAGCGAACCGTCAGGCTCAGGAGATTCTGGATTCCGCTACACAGGATGCCAACAGCATTCGTCTCAGCGCCATCACCTATACAGACGACATGATGGCGAATATCGGTTCCGTACTTACTCAGACTCTTGAAGATGCAGGCGGCAAGTATAAAGGATTCATCGATGCTCTTCAGGCATGCATGGATGTTGTAAACCACAACCGTCAGGAGCTTGCACCGCAGACCGCTCAGGCAGCTGCTATGTCCGGTTCCTATCAGCCGGCTGATACAGAGGCTTCCAAGGAAGACGAAGCACTTCTGGACGAGCTTGGAGATAACTAATTCTACTGCATTTATAGCAGACATAAGAATATAAGTGTGAGCACAGCTGTGATTGCTGTGTTCATACATTTTGCAGAAGCGTACAGGTGAAGGGAAAGTTCCTTTCCAAGTACGCTTTTTGTTTGTGCCATAATACAGATCCCGCCGAATGCACTCATACACAGGGCCAGGAGCATGCGCAATGGATAGGGGAAACCAGATAATAAAAGCCCGTGAAGTCCGGTGGTGATTTCCAGTGTTCCAAGGAAAAGATATTTTCCCGTTTCCGGCAGAAACCAGAAATGGCCGATGGCTGCTGAAAGGATGGAGAACAGCAGAATATAGCCTCCTAATTTTGCCATTGTCTCGAAACTGTTCATGATCACAGAATCAAGAAGCCCGGCTGTGGTTTGAGCTATAGGTCTTTTGCATTCGGGATAGAAGGATGGAACAGAATTTTTTCTATGTAACACGAAACGGAAAAAACACATACAGATCATATCTGCCAGAATCAAAATTCCCACAAGCACGCCGTTCTTTATCTGCCCTTCCAGACAGATCTGTCCCACATAGGTGATCAGAAATGCAGGGCTTGGGTTGTTGCAGAAGGTTAAAAGATACTCAGCCTCCTGGCGGCTGATTTTCCCGGCATAATACAGATCTGCCGCTAACTTTGCACCCATGGGATAACCGGTGAGCAGTCCAAGAAGAAAGACATAGGCTCCCCCTGGAGAAAGTCCGAAAACTACCTTGAAAAAAGGGGCAATTGGATGTAAAATTTTTGTGATTCCATCTGTACGGACCAGGAGCCCGGTAAGGATCATAAAGGGCAGAAGAGTGGGAAACAAGGTTTCCAGCCACAGCTTCAGTCCATCCCTGGAAGCGGCAAGGGCCTTTGCCGGAAAGCACAGGAGGAAAAGCAACAACAGAAAAATGAGAAGCAGAGAGAATTTTTTCTTCATGTTAACCTCACAATTTATAAAAAACTGCATTATTTTTGAAGATAAACGGACATGCTGCTGATCAGCGGCATCACCAAATAGGAAAGTGAAAAGCCGTATATAAAATTTATATTAGGACTTTTCATTTAAATACCGTAAAACACATAAAAGAATACAAAACCCGGAGGTAATTTCACATGGCTATTTTAGAAAACTATGAACCGAAGAATGTCTTTCACTATTTCGAAGAGATCTGCAGTATTCCACACGGTTCTGGAAACACAAAGCAGATCAGCGATTATCTGGTAAATTTTGCAAAAGAGCGCCAGCTGAAATATGTACAGGACGAGATGAACAACGTTGTCATCTACAAGCCAGCCACCCCTGGCTATGAGAATGCTCCAACCGTGATCCTTCAGGGACATATGGATATGGTTTGTGAAAAGCGCCCGGATGTGGAGCACGATTTTACCACAGAGGGCTTGAAGTTAAGAGTGGATGGGGATTATTTATCTGCTGAGGGAACCACCCTTGGGGGAGATGACGGAATCGCAGTTGCTTACGGGCTGGCAATCCTTGACAGTACCGATTTCAGCCATCCGGCACTGGAAGTTGTTTTTACAGTTGACGAGGAGATCGGACTGCTTGGCGCAGATGGATTCGACTGCAGTGTGCTGAAGGGCAGAAGGATGATCAATCTGGATTCTGAAGAAGAGGGACGCCTCTGGGTGAGCTGTGCAGGCGGCGTAAGTGGCAATTCTTATCTTACGGTACAGAGGGTAGAAGCCTCCGGCGAAAAAGTATCTGTAAAAATTACCGGTCTTACTGGCGGTCATTCCGGCGCAGAAATCCACAAAAACCGGGCAAGTGCCAATATTCTTATGGGACAGTTCCTTTATGAGCTTGGCACAATCTGCGGCTATGCCCTGAAGGAGTTAGAAGGCGGCCTGAAGGATAATGCTATTCCAAGAGAATGTACCGCAGCGCTTCTGGTCCTGCCAGAAGAGGTTTCCCTGGTCACTTCCCAGGCAGAGAAAATGCAGGCTGCTTTCCGGGAAGAATACGCAGGCTCTGATGAGAACATTACCATTCAGGTAACAAAGGAAGGCAATGAAGATGCAGAGGTTCTCCATCCCACCAGCCAGGAAAAGGTGATTTTCTTCCTTATGAACCTTCCTTTCGGGGTGAAGAAAATGAGCGGAACCATTGAGGGGCTGGTAGAGACCTCCTGTAACCCTGGAATTATGAAGCTGTACCGGGACGAATTATTTGTGCAGACAAGCATCCGAAGCTCTGTTGGCTCTGCAAAAGAAGCCCTTTCCCACAAAATCCAGTATCTCAGCGAATTTCTTGGCGGCGAGTATGATACAGAGGGAAATTATCCGGCCTGGGAATACCGCAAGGATTCCAGGCTTCGTGATAAAATGGTTGAAGTTTACAAGGAGATGTATCACCAGGATCTGCAGGTGGTTGCCATCCACGCCGGACTGGAATGCGGCCTTTTCTATGAGAGAATGGAAGGCCTTGACTGCACCTCCCTTGGCCCGAATATTCTGGACATTCACACCTACGAAGAGCGTCTGGACATGCCATCAGTAAAGCGTGTCTGGGAGTATCTGGTGAAGGTTCTGGAAGCCTTGAGGGATTGATGGTTTTATCTGCCTGCAGGCACGCCGTCGATGAAGATATCACTATATAAATCAGCTGTACGATATATTTTCAGTGCAGCTGCTTTTTTTGTTCTATTTTTTCTATTTTCCCATATATTATCTGAGGGTAAAAAATTTACCCTATAGTTTCCCATATGTGTAAGAGAGGAAATGCCATGAAAAGAAAGACCGGAAAATATCTGCTCCTTCTTCTTTTTCTCCTGCTGTTACTTACCTTGCTTCAGAATTTTATTCAGCAAAGAAGCCAGGCTTCCCTGTTAAATGCGGATACCTGTTTTACAGAAGCCTTCCGTGAACAGGCCCTGAGACCTGAGCTTTATGCACAGCTTGATGAAAAAGAGTATTCGGACAGAGAATTTGCCGATCTTCTTACCACAACTATGTTAAATGGAAAATTTTTTCCAGGACGTCTTTCCCGGAACAACGAAGCTTACCTGCGCTTCAAACCAGAAGACTATTATGATCTGAGAAGCTGTTACCTGGCTGTCTGGAAAGATCTGGAAACGTTTCCCATTCCTGTCAGGGCAGATGGAGAAATAGAAGAAGAGATTTTTTATGGAAACACCTTTGGGGCTGACCGAAGCTATGGTGGAAGCCGGAAGCACGAAGGCTGTGATCTCTTTGGCGCAATTTCCCAGTCCGGATTTTATCCTGTGATATCTATGACTTCTGGCAGCATAGAAAAAATCGGGTGGCTTCCTCTTGGGGGATACCGGATCGGGATCCGTTCTTCCCATGGCGGGTATTTTTATTATGCCCATCTGGAATCCTATGAAAAGAATTTTCAGATCGGGGAAACGGTAGAAGCAGGACAGATTCTTGGATTTATGGGCAATACCGGATACGGAGAGGAAGGAACTTCCGGAAAATTTCCGGTCCATCTTCATCTTGGGATCTATGTAAATCCAAAGGGAAAAGAGGAGCTGAGTGTGAACCCTTACTATGTTTTACGTGCTATGGAGAAAAAAGTAAAAAAGTATACATATTGATAACAAATTTTTCGAAATATATGCTATAATGATTAAACATATGGGCAGCTCACAAGTATTTAGCAGCAGAACAGGTTTTACAGGTCCTGTTATTTTGCCCATATCCGGTAAGGAGCGAATTATATGGAAATACAGTTATGGAGAAGCATTTTATGCCCCTACGAGCTGGCGGTCAGGGAACTGATCGTCAAATTTGAGCACATTATCAGCGAACACAGAGAAAATGATCTGTATTCCCCCATTGAACAGGTAAGCGGACGTGTGAAAAGTGTATCCAGCATCCTGGAGAAAATGCAGCGCAAGCATATTCCCATGGAGCGCATGGAGGAGGAAGTAGAAGACATTGCCGGAATCCGTATTATCTGCCAGTTTGAGGAAGATATTGAGACAGTAGCGTCTTTGATCCAGAACCGGTCTGATATGACCATCAAGAGCGAGAAGAATTATCTGAAGCATGTGAAACAGAGCGGTTACAGAAGTCTTCATCTGATCATTTATTATACAGTGGAAACCTTAAATGGTCCCCGGAAGCTGCAGGCGGAGATCCAGATCCGTACCATGGCAATGGACTTCTGGGCTACCATTGAGCATTCTCTTCAGTACAAGTATAAAGGAGACATGCCTCCTCATGTGGCAGAGCGTCTGACCAATGCGGCAGATGCCATCATTCTGCTGGATCAGGAGATGTCCTCTGTTCGAAATGAGATCATGGATGCTCAGAATTCTTCACAGATGCAGTCGAATCTTGTGAAGGATATTCTCAATAATATAGAGAACCTTTACCGCGTATCCAGCGAGCGGGAGGTGATTAAGATCCAGACGGAGTTCCTCAGGGTTTTCCATACCAAGGATCTGAAACAGCTGGAGCGTTTTCACAGACAGCTGGATATTATTGCGGAAGGCTACCGCGCCCAGGCTGTCTACCATGAAGTCGGACATCAGCCGGGTAAGAGCTGCATTTCGTAAATCTGTCCGAAAAATGTTACTGGTCACAGAGTGAACAGTAACTGAAAATACATGACTGTCCAGGCCATTCGCATTTTAGCATCCGCAGGCGGCTGGAAGCAGGGCAGTACATAGGAGAAAAATATAGATGTCACAATTTTTACCAGTTACAAAAAAAGATATGGAGGCCAGAGGCTGGGAACAGCTGGATTTTGTCTATGTGACAGGAGATGCTTACGTGGATCATTCCTCGTTTGGAACAGCCATCATCAGCCGTCTTCTGGAGAGCCGGGGCTACAAGGTGGGAATCATCCCCCAGCCGGACTGGAGACACAAAGAGAGCATTGCCGTACTTGGGGAGCCCCGTCTTGGATTCCTTGTAAGTGCAGGCAATATGGACTCCATGGTAAATCATTATACCGTTGCGAAGAAGCACCGCCAGAAGGATTCCTATTCTCCTGGCGGTAAAATGGGTTTACGCCCGGACAGGGCTGTAATTGTATACAGTAATCTCATTCGTCAGACTTTTAAGAAAACTCCTATTATTCTTGGAGGGATCGAGGCAAGCCTCAGGAGGATGGCACACTACGATTACTGGGAAAACAAGGTGAAGCACAGCATTCTTATAGATTCCGGTGCTGATCTGATCTCCTATGGAATGGGAGAGCATTCTATAATCGAAATTGCAGAGGCTCTTGACAGCGGCATTCCTGTGGAGGAGATCACTTATGTGGCAGGTACGGTTTACAAGTGCAAAGACCTGTCCCGCGCCTATGAACCCATTGTGCTTCCCTCTTACAAGGAAGTAAAAGAAGACAAGATGGCTTATGCCAAAAGCTTCGCCATCCAGTATCAGAATACGGATCCGTTTACAGCAGGAACCATGGCAGAGTCTTATGGAAATAAGGGCTATGTGATCCAGAATCCGCCAGCTCTTCCCCTTACCCAGAATGAAATGGATGATGTATATGATCTTCCTTATGTGGGAAGCTATCATCCCATGTATGAAAAAGACGGCGGGATCCCGGCACTGGAGGAGATCAAGTTCAGCCTTACCAGCAACCGTGGCTGCTTTGGAAGCTGCAGCTTTTGTGCCTTAACCTTCCATCAGGGAAGGATCCTGCAGACCAGAAGCCACGAATCCATCCTAAAAGAAGCCGTTCACATGACAGAAGAGAAGGATTTCAAGGGTTATATCCATGATGTAGGCGGACCTACTGCAGATTTCCGCCAGCCTTCCTGCCAGAAACAGCTGACCAGGGGCGTTTGTAAGAACCGGCATTGCCTGTTTCCAGAGCCCTGTAAGAATCTGACTACTGACCACAAGGATTACGTGTCCCTTCTTCGAAAGCTGCGTAATCTTCCAAAGGTAAAAAAGGTATTTGTCCGGTCTGGTGTCCGGTTTGATTATGTGCTGGCAGATCCGGACAAGACTTTTCTCAATGAGCTTGCCAGATATCACGTAAGCGGACAGCTTCGTGTGGCACCGGAGCATGTTTCCAACCAGGTGCTGAAATATATGGGAAAGCCATCCCATGAAGTATACCAGAAGTTTTTGAAGGAATTTGATAAAGCGAATCAGAAAGCCGGATTGCAGCAGTTTGCAGTTCCCTATTTCATGTCCTCCCACCCGGGATGTACCATGAAGGAAGCGGTGAAGCTGGCGGAATATGTCCGTGATCTTGGCTTTACTCCGGAGCAGGTGCAGGATTTTTATCCCACACCATCTACCTTATCCACCTGTATGTATTATACGGGTATCCACCCGCTTACGGGAGAGAAGGTCTATGTGCCTAAGAATGCCCATGAGAAGTCTATTCAGCGCGCCCTGATGCAGTATAAGAATCCAGCCAACAGAGAGCTGGTGCTGGAGGGCCTGAAGATCGCAGGACGCATGGATCTGGTTGGATATGGAGAAAAATGCCTGATCAGACCGATCCGGGAAGGACGTGACGGGGACCGGCATTCCGAGAAGAAAGGCTATGGTAAATCTCCGAAGCCCAAGAAAACCATCCGCAACAATCACACAAGAAAAAAGCAGAAATAGGAGTGTTTTCATGAAATTAACACAGACGAACAAAGGAGAATTCGGATACCTGAAGCGTGAACGGAAGCGCAGGATCATCATTGCCGCGATCATGCTTGGCGTCCCCATTTTTATTTTCATCAGTATGTGGATCTATCTCGGCACCAGAAATTCCATCTGGACCATCATTGCACTGGTTGGCTCCCTTCCAGGCTGTAAGGCCGTGGTAGATGTGATCATGGTTTACCTGGCCAGGCCTGTAGATCCGGCCCTGTACAAGAAGATCCACGCCCATCAGGGAGAGCTTGTAATGGCATATGAGATGTACATGACCTTTTATGAAAAGAAGTGCGCCATAGATGCCATTGCAGTATGCGGAAATACAGTTGTGGGTTACACCAGTGATCCGAAAGCAGATACGAATTTTATGGCGGCAGAAGCCCAGAAGCTGATTCGTAAGAATGGTTATAAGGTAGATGTGAAGATCCTCGGTGAGCTTCGTCCTTTCCTGGAGCGGCTGGACTCTATGAATGAGCACAGGGAATCCTTAGAAGAGGGACTTCGCTTTACTCCGGACGAAAGATATCCTGATTTTACCAGGGATGACATGGTGAAGCATGTGATATTGAATCTGTGTATCTAAGGGGATATCCATATGAAAGAATTTATTATAAATGAAAACGAAGCGGGGCAGCGCTTTGACAAATATCTGGGAAAGCTTCTTCGGGAAGCACCCAAAAGCTTTTTTTACAAAATGCTCCGCAAAAAGAATATCACCTTAAATGGAGCAAAAGCCACTGGAAATGAGAAGCTTGCCTCCGGTGACCATGTAAAGCTTTTTCTTTCTGACGAAACCTTTGAGAAATTCGCCGGGGCGCAGGAGACTGTGGCGAGAGCCCACCAGAAGCTTGACATTGTGTATGAGGATGAGAATATCCTTCTGATCAATAAGCCTGTTGGAATGCTTTCCCAGCCTGCAGATGATAAGGAACCTTCCCTGGTAGAATATCTGACCGGCTATCTTTTGGAGTCAGGAGCCGTTACCGAAAGTTCCCTGCACACCTTCCGCCCATCTGTGTGCAACCGCCTGGATCGGAATACCAGCGGTCTTGTGGCGGCAGGAAAATCCCTGGCAGGGCTTCAGGAGCTTTCCACACTTTTCCATGACAGAAGCCTTCATAAATTCTATCGCTGTCTGGTAAAAGGCGTCCTAAAAAATGAAAAATATATCAAAGGATATTTGCATAAAGACGAAAAATGTAATAAAGTAACAGTACAGGAAAATGAAACACCAGAGGCACTTCCCATTGAGACCAGATACCGTCCTCTTGGAGATAACGGAAAGGTTACACTGCTTGAGGTAGAGCTGATCACAGGGCGTACCCATCAGATCAGGGCACATCTTGCCAGTACCGGACATCCCCTGATCGGAGATTACAAGTACGGGCTTCGCCCCCTGAATGAAGAATACCGTGGGAAATATGGCCTGAAATCCCAGCTGCTCCACGCATACAGGCTGGAGATCCCCAGGATAGAGGGAAGGCTTTCCTATCTGTCTGGCAGGCAGTACATAGCGCCATTGCCCCAGCTGTTTCAAAATATCCTGAAAGAGGAACACGTAGAGGAGAATAAATAATATGAAAATCTGGCATGAAGTATGGGACTACGTAAAAATGATCATCATTGTAGTGGCAGTAGTCCTGGTTATCAACAACGTAGTATTGATCAACGCAAAAATCCCGTCTCCCTCCATGGAGAAAACCATTATGACAGGAGACCGTATCTTTGGATTCCGCCTGGCATATGGAATTAACCTGGATCTGTTCGGACATGAGATTTCCAAGAAAGTCAAGGATCCTGAGCGTTTTGATATTGTGATCTTCAAATATCCGGATGACGAAAGCCAGCTTTTTATCAAACGTGTGATCGGACTTCCAGGAGAGACTGTTGAGATCAAGGATGGAAAGGTATACATCGACGGATCTGAGACAGCACTTGATGACTCCTTTATTCCAGAGAAGATGAAAGGCAGCTTCGGACCATATACGGTTCCGGATGACTGCTATTTCATGTTAGGAGATAACCGAAACAATTCCAAGGATTCCCGTTTCTGGCAGAACACCTTCGTTCGTTTCGACCAGATCGTGGGAAAAGCAGTGGTAAGATATTATCCGTCCATTAAGCTTCTTGGCTATGAGGAGCCGTAAACATGGCAACATGGAACAGCAGAGGCCTCCGGGGTTCTACCCTGGAGGACCTTGTAAACCGTACAAACGAACAATACAGGGAAAAGGGACTTGCACTGTTGCAGAAGATCCCGACTCCCATCACTCCGGTACGCATGGATAAGGAGAACCGCCACATTACCCTGGCTTACTTTGACCAGCGAAGTACCGTTGACTACATAGGTGCAGTACAGGGTATCCCTGTCTGCTTTGACGCAAAGGAATGCAGCGCCCAGACGTTTCCTCTGGCGAACATTCACCCTCATCAGGTGAAGTTTATGGAGGACTTTGAAAAACAGAACGGCGTGGCATTTTTTCTTATATTTTTCAGTCATCTGAATCTGTTCTACTATCTTCCTTTTCGTGATCTGATGGTGTTCTGGAAGCGGATGGAAGAGGGGGGACGGAAAAGCTTCCGCAGGGAAGAACTGGACGAGAAATATTATCTGCCGAAAAAGGGCGGCTTTCTGGTTCCTTATTTAGAAGGATTGAAGCTGGATCTGGAATCGCGGGATTAAGTCTGCACAACAAACGCTACGTCTTGTGCCTGTTACAAGACGGTTTGCTTTTCGGTGTATCGTGAAGAGTAATACTTCGTCTTGACAATCCAATCAGATTCCATTATAATCGACATTGATTTTATATTATCGTGGTAGCGTGATAAAGTGTTATGCAATTAACAAACCCTTCCCTGAGAAATTATAAGAGGCAGGCTGACCGCGAAATAAGCAAGAAACATCATGGAGGAAACATTATATGCAGAGGATTTTTCATACGCCGGAAGGTGTACGGGATATTTACAGTCAGGAATGCAGCAGGAAACGGAAGCTTCAGGAGAAGCTCCATCATGTATTCCACCAGTATGGCTTTGAAGATATAGAGACTCCCACATTTGAATATTTCGAAGTATTCAGCAAGGAAGTGGGAACCATTCCCTCCAGGGATCTTTATAAATTTTTCGACAGAGAGGGCAATACCCTGGTGCTCCGTCCGGACTTTACCCCATCCGTTTCCAGAGCATGTGCCACCTATTTTAATCCGGAAAAGGAAGTGGTCAGCCTGTGCTACACAGGCAATACCTTTATCAATAATTCCAGTTTCCGTGGCATGCTGAAGGAAACCACCCAGATGGGTGTAGAGCGTATGGGAGACGATTTAGCGGAAGCAGACGCAGAGATTCTCGCCATGACCGTAGAGTGTCTTCTTGCAGCCGGACTTACCGAGTTTCAGGTAAGCGTAGGACAGGTGGACTATTACAAGGCCATTTTTGCACAGACCGGCATGAGCCAGGAAGAGGAAGAAGAGCTTCGGGAGCTGATCTCCCAGAAGAATTACTTTGGCGTAGAGGAGCTTGTAAAGAGCAAGCATATGGATAAGTCCCTTGCCAAAGCACTTTCCCAGCTTCCCCAGATGTTTGGTTCCGCAGAAGTTCTGGAGAAGGCAAAGGCCCTCACCGACAATCCCCAGGCATTAAAGGCAGTTGCCCGTCTAGAGGAGATTTATGAGCTTCTGAAGGTTTATGGTTATGAAAAATATGTGACATTTGATTTTGCCATGTTAAGTAAATACCATTACTACACCGGAATTATTTTCCAGGCCTATACGTATGGTACTGGTGAGGCGCTGATCAAGGGAGGACGTTATAACCAGCTGATGAAGCATTTCGGAAAGCCGGCTGCTTCCATCGGATTTGCCATTGTAGTGGACAACCTTCTTATGGCATTGTCCAGACAGAAGATTGAAATGGAGGAAGAAGAGGGTGTTACGGTGATCACTTACCGTAAGGAAAACCGCATTCAGGCAATCCAGAAGGCCAAAGAGCTTCGCGCCCAGGGTAAGAATGTGGCTCTTCGTCCGGAGAAAGTAACGAAGGTTTGTGAGGTGGAATTATGAGATATCTGACTTTTGCGCTTACCAAGGGAAGACTTGCAGACAAAACCCTTGCCATGCTGGAAAAAATCGGGATCACCTGCGAAGAGATGAAAGATAAGGATTCCCGTAAACTGATCTTTGTAAATGAAGAATTAAAGCTCCGCTTTTTCCTTGCCAAAGGACCGGATGTGCCTACATACGTAGAATATGGTGCTGCGGATATTGGAATTGTGGGAAAGGATACGATTCTTGAAGAAGGCCGTAAGCTCTATGAGGTAATGGATCTTGGCTTTGGCGCCTGCCGCATGTGTGTATGCGGACCAGAGAGTGCAAAGCCGCTTTTAAGTTCCAACCAGCTGATCCGCGTGGCAACCAAATATCCCAACATTGCCAAGGATTATTTCTATAACAAGAAGCACCAGACCGTTGAGATCATCAAGCTGAACGGCTCCATTGAGCTGGCTCCCATTGTGGGTCTTTCCGAGGTGATCGTAGATATTGTGGAGACCGGAAGCACCCTTCGGGAAAACGGCCTGAAGGTATTGGAAGAGGTTTGCCCCCTTTCTGCCAGAATGGTGGTAAACCAGGTAAGCATGAAGATGGAGAATGAGCGGATCAGCAAACTGATTGAAGATTTGCGTAAAGTAATCTAAAAGAAGTATCTGATATTACGCCATAGAAAATAAAGTCGAAATAATTTTGAAGACTGTTTAAATTTAAGTTGGAAGGACCGATTACAATGCGTACAGTAAGATTAACAAAGGAATCTACCAAGGATATTCTGGAAAATCTTTTAAAAAGAAGCCCCAATAATTACGGCAAATTCGAAGCCGCAGTAGCAGATATTCTTGCAAATGTGAAGGAAAAAGGGGATGAAGCTCTTTTTTCCTACACCAAGGAATTTGATAAAGTAGAAGTTACCCAGGAGACCATCCGCGTAACCGAAGAAGAGATCGAAGAAGCCTATAAAGCAGTTGACGCTTCTTTGCTTGAAGTTATCCGTAAGGCTCTTGTAAACATCCGCAGCTATCACGAAAAACAGCGCCAGAACAGCTGGTTTACCAGCACAGAGAACGGTACCATGCTTGGCCAGAAAGTAACCCCGTTAAACCGTGTAGGCGTTTATGTTCCTGGCGGAAAGGCAGTTTATCCATCTTCTGTACTGATGAACATTGTACCGGCGAAGGTTGCTGGTGTCCCCCATATTGTGATGACCACACCTCCGGGAAAAGACGGAAAGGTAAATCCTTCCACCCTGGTAGCGGCAAAGGAGGCCGGTGCTGACGAGATCTATAAAGTAGGCGGTGCCCAGGCCATTGGTGCTCTTGCCTATGGTACAGCAAGCATCCAGAAGGTTGACAAGATCGTAGGCCCAGGAAACATTTTTGTAGCTTTGGCAAAGAAAGCCGTATACGGACATGTAAGCATTGATTCCATTGCCGGACCAAGTGAGATCCTGGTTCTGGCGGATGAGACTGCCAATGCACATTATGTAGCAGCAGACCTTCTTTCCCAGGCGGAGCATGATGAGATGGCCTCCGCGATCCTGATCACCACCAGCACAGAGCTGGCACAAAATGTGGAGAAAGAGATTGAAGGCTACCTGAAAGTCCTTTCCAGAAAAGAGATCATCCAGAAATCCCTGGAGAATTTTGGATATATTCTCATTGCAGAAGACATGGACGAAGCCATCGAAGCAGCCAACGAGATCGCTTCTGAGCATATGGAAATTGTGACCAGGAATGCTTTTGAAGTTATGATGAAGGTTCGAAATGCAGGTGCGATCTTTATTGGCGAATACAGCTCCGAGCCTCTTGGAGACTATTTTGCAGGACCGAACCATGTTCTTCCAACCAACGGAACTGCTAAATTTTTCTCTGCACTTTCCGTTGACGATTTCATCAAGAAATCCAGCATTGTATATTATTCCAAATCTGCCCTGCGGGATATCCACAAGGATATTATCCAGTTTGCAACCTCTGAACAGCTTACGGCACACGCCAATTCCATTGCAGTCCGTTTTGAGGATGAGGATAAAAAGGAGCAGTCATGACAAGAGAAGCTATTGTTGAACGTAATACAAAAGAAACTAAGATTGCCATCAAACTGAATCTGGACGGAACTGGAAAAAGCAGCCTGGATACCGGAGTTGGATTTTTTGATCACATGTTAGATGGGTTTACCCGCCACGGGCTTTTTGATCTGGATGTAAAGGTAAAAGGCGATCTTCAGGTGGACGATCACCACACCATTGAGGATACCGGAATCGTTCTTGGCACAGCCATCAAAGAAGCGGTAGGAGATAAGAAGGGAATCCGCCGTTATGGAAGCTGTGTCCTTCCCATGGATGAATGCCTGGTGCTCTGCGCTGTTGATCTTGGGGGACGTCCCTATCTTTCCTTTGACGGGGAATTTACCAGTGAAAAAATAGGAGATATGTCCACAGAAATGGTGAAGGAATTTTTCTACGCCATTTCCTATACGGCAGCCATGAACCTGCATATCAAAGTGCTCATCCAGGGAAATAACCACCATATGGCAGAAGCAATGTTCAAAAGCTTTGCCAAGGCACTGGATATGGCGGTGGCTTATGATCCGCGTATCACTGACGTACTTTCTACGAAGGGAAGCCTATAGCGTTATCATCCCCAAAGGGAAACCTGTAACAGATAAAAGAATAAATACCGTATACTGCCACTTGTTTTCTGAATGGAGGCAAGTGGCATAATTATTTGTATTTAAAATACGAAAAGGAGTTTACCAACTATGGATTCGAAAGAATTAAAAAGTAAAATGTCATGGTCCGATTTCAAATTAAACAGTGACGGCATGGTTCCTGTCATTGTACAGGATTACCAGACAAATGAGGTCCTGATGCTGGCTTATATGAATGAGGAGGCCTACCTTACCACCTTAAGGCTTGGGAAAATGACCTACTGGAGCCGCAGCCGCAACGAGCTCTGGACCAAGGGACTGACCTCCGGCCATGTTCAGTATGTAAAATCATTGACGATTGACTGTGATAATGATACAATTTTGGCAAAAGTAGAGCAGGTAGGAGCTGCATGTCACACTGGAAACCGTACATGCTTTTTTACCCCGCTGCTCTAAAAAACAGCCAAAGGTAAAATTATTCTATGAAAAAACAAATGAAGAATGGCGTGATCAAGGTTTTGATCCTGCTTTTGATCCTTGTGGGCGCTTATGGTCTGTGGTGTCATTTCCTTACGGATAATGTGATCTGGAAGAAATTGAAAGTCAATGGCATTGCCATTCAGGGAATGACAAAGGAAGAGGCAATTGACGCCATTTCTAGGGACTTTGAGGAAAAGTATCAGGATACCCAGATGACTGTCACTTTAAACGGGAAGAAATTCCAGGTATCTGTTTATTCAGTACTTGGTTTGGACGTGAAGTCCATCGTAGAAAGTGCCTACTCTTTGGGACATGGTGCCTGGTATACCCACGGGACAGACCGCATTGAGCTTATGAACAATAAGACAAAGGAAGAGGTCACTCTTATGCCGGAAGCCAGAAACAAGGACGAACTGGATACTGTTCTGGATGAGGCCGGGATCTTAAATGGCTCCACCACCGTACAGACTTCCTGTGAACTCACAGACACAGATTTAGTGATCACCAAAGGCAAAACCGGGATCGGACCTGATATGGATGCCTTGAAGGAGGAAATTCTGAGGGCGATTTCCATTGAGGATTATGAGGCAGTTATTGAGTGCCCGACGAAGGAAACTCCGCCGGACGAACTGGATATGGAAGCTTATTATGAAGAGGTACATACAGAGGCACAGGATGCTTCTTTAGGGGAAAATAATGAGATCATTCCAGCTGTTACGGGCATTTCCTTCAATGTAAAATCTGCTGAAAAGAAACTGAAAAAAGCAAAAGAAGGAGAAACTGTCACAATTCCGCTGGAAATCACTTTACCAGATGTGTCCACAGAAGAAATTGAAGCCCTTCCTTACCTGAACCTGCTTGGTACTTATACCACATACGGCGGAGGAACGGATAACCGTGTAGCCAATCTGAAGCTGGCTGTGGAAGCCTGTGACGGGGTAGAGCTTCAGCCTGGACAGATTTTTTCCTATAACGATACCCTTGGACCACGAACAGAGGAAAGAGGCTACCGGGAAGCTACGGTAATTGTCGGCGGCGAACACGCCCAGGATATTGGAGGCGGAATCTGCCAGATTTCTACCACTTTGTATATGGCATGTCTCCAGTCAGATCTGGCCATTGTGGAGCGTCATAATCACGCAGCGCGGATCGATTACGTGGAGGACGGACTGGATGCAGCAGTAGTATGGGGCGGACAGGATTTCCGTTTCCAGAATAACAGTGCATATCCGGTTAAGATCACCGCTTCCTACGATGAGAAAGAAGAAGCAGTGACAGTATCCATCTACGGTACGAAAACAGATAACAACCGGGTGGAGATCACTACCGAACATTCAGATGCCAATACTTGCCGGACCTATCGCAGCGTCTATGATGAGGAAGGTACCCTTCTTCGCAAGGAAGAAGTTGGCTACAGCCAATATAAACAATAATTTGCCAGGTCAATCTATTGATTTCGACAAAGCAGTCTGCTATAATGAAATGAATTGAATAAATCCGTTTTCAGTGCCTTTGCAGGAATAGACTGCAGGCTAAGAGGGAATCAGGTGAAAGTCCTGAGCGATCCGGTCACTGTAAACAGGGAATGGAATCTGTTCGTGCCATTGGTATTTTACTGAGAAGGTTAGATTCCGTAATGATCTGTAAGCCAGGAAACCTGCTGAATCCGTTAATGAAAGCTTCCGAAGAAAGCACTTCATTCTCATGATATATCTGACTGCAGAATATTTAAATTTTAGTGCCTGCTTCTTTGTTTGGAGCAGGCATTTTTGTGTAATAAAATATTCCGTTGGAATTTTCTGATGTATACAGATGAGCTTCTTTACAAGAAACTGCCTGGATTTATTCAGAACCATATAAATGAACTATAAAGAATCGAGGGAGAAAAATGAAAAGAAATTCAAAACGCTTTCTGGCACTGTTTCTTTCTGTAGCAATGACGATCACTTCGGCTGTGCTCACACAGGCAGAGGGAGAGGATGTAAATGTGCTGGTTACAGCTACCCCTACACCAGCTGCAGAGGAAAAAGCTGCGGACATGGATGATCAGAAAACTGCTTCTGAAGATACTTCTAATACAGCCTCTTCAGAGGAAGCACCGGCTACGGAAGAGCCGGCAAAGGAAATCCCTTCCGAAACACCAGCTCCGGAGCAGACTCCTGCAGCAGAAGCGGATCCGGAACCAGAGCAGACACCGGAAGCAACTGTAACTCCGGCAGAAGAGAAAAAGGAAGAGGCAAAGGATACCAAAACTTCCGAAAAATCCGATTCCAAAGAAGAAACCGGAAAGACAGATGACACAACAAAAGCAGATGTAAAACCAGACGGATCGGACATCACAATTGATAAGCCAGATGATTCCGGCGCCCTTGGTATGTTTAAGATTGCAAGCTCTTCTGCAAGACACGAGGGAGACAAAACAATTGTTACTATCGTAACCGCTACAGACAAATACGATGCCATCTATCTCGGAAGCGTGGAAGATGCAAAAAGTGATCCAGAAAATGTATGTGTAGGAACTCCTACAGGAGAGGGCTATACCTTTGAATTTGCAGTTCCTTCCACAGAAGAAGACCAGAAATATCAGGTAGCCATCCGTAAAAAAGAGGGCGGCGTATGGTATCAGTATTCCAAAGGCGGAGAATTTACCATTACAATTCCAGGTAATAAGGCACCCACACCAACGGTTACACCAGTTCCAAGCGAGACCCCAGCTCCGGCACCAACCACTACCCCAACCCCTGCTGTTAAACCAGCCGGTAACGTATGCGACAGCGGAATTTATAACGTAACTGTAAATTCCAGCGCAACCATGTTCCGTGTAGTAAACTGTGTGCTTACTTCCAAGAATGGCAAAATGACTGCTGTCCTTACTTTAAGCGGTACAGGATACGATTATCTCTTTCTTGGAACAAAGGAAGAAGCTGCCGCAGCAGATTCCTCGAAATGGGTTCCATATGTGGTAAATGCTGACGGTAAGTATACCTATGAGATTCCGGTAGAGTCTCTTGATGATGGAATTGCAGTCGCTGCTTTTTCCCATAAAAATCAGATCTGGTATGACAGGATCCTTACCTTCCAGTCAGAAACCCTGAACAAAATCGGTGATGTGCAGGATGACCCGGAAACACCAGATGATAACACGGATACTCCGGCTACAGTTACCCCAACACCTACAGCAGCCCCAACCCCAAGCAGTACCCCAACCCGAACACCGACTCCGAAACCAGATAAAAAACCGGAAAAAGAGTCTAAATATGAATCTGACTTAAGCGGCGGAACAGCAGCGGTAAACAGTTCCACTACTCTGGCAGACGGAACCTATACTCCGGACAGCTTCTCCTGGTCTGGCGGAACTGGAAAAGTAAGCATTTCCTGCAGCAAGATCACCGTAACCGGCGGACAGGCTTATGCGACGATCGTATTCAGCAGTGAATACTATGGATATGTAAAAGCAAACGGAAATAAATACTGCGGAGCATGCGGCGGCGGAACATCCACCTTCACCATTCCGGTGGCATTAAACCAGAATAATACCATTATCGGTATGACCACCAGAATGTCCCAGGCTCATGAGATTACATATACCATTTACATTGCCTTAAAGGGTGCCAACGATCCGAAGAAGACCGATAAAGAGAATCCGGCTTCTGATAACAGCATGCTTTCCACAGGAAACAAGAAGTTAGACGAAGAGGCGCCAGAGATCACAGGACTCGAGTATAAAGAAGAAACTAAACTGGAGCATGCAAAATACTTCAAACTGTATCACTATGCAAAGGGCATTACCCTTCTGGAAGTAGATATGACCACAGATACAGCAAGAAAAGCAGAAACAGCTGATGAAACAACAAAGGCACAGGATTCCAATGAGACTGCCAGCACAGATCAGCTTTATACTGGAAACGTTGTAAAATACCTGATCGTACCAGATGGTGCTGTTATTCCAGCTGGTCTTGATAAAGACGTGATTCTGATCCAGCAGCCAGTTGAATCTGCTCATGTAGCTTCCACAGATGCCCTTAATATTCTGGATAAACTGAATCTTACAGACAAGGTTACCAGCCTTGGAATGGAGAAAGAGGACTGTACAGTAGACAGCCTTACAGCAGCACTGGAAAATGGCTCTGTTGTATTTGCGGGAAAATCAGATGATACAGATTATAAGACACTTGTAAAGAGCCAGTGCGGACTTGCGATTCTTTCCTCTGATATTCTTCCGGCTGAAGAATCTGAGGTAAATGATAAGATGGAACTGCTGAAGGATGCGGCAGAGAAATATTCTACTTTGAAGATTCCATTTATTGTAGACCGTTCTTCTGATGAAAAGGATGAGGAAGCAAAGGCTGAGTGGGAAAAAGCATACGAAGCTGTTTTTGTAACAAGTGATGAGGCTTAATTACAGGAGAGAACGAGATGTATAACCGAAAGCTGAAATATAAGATCTTAAGTATTTTTGCAGCAGCGGTAATGACGTTCACCGCCATTACTCCAGTATGGGCAGAAGAGGAGAATGCAGAAACCACAGAGGCTTCTGCTGACGGTTCCTCTGATGAAAGTGAAAGCACCGCACCGGAAATTCCCGGACTTACTTATGAGTCCACTATGGATCTTTCTTTTGCAGAGTGCTTTGACGTTTATTATTACAACGATGGCTATAAACTTCTGGATGTCCATGACGATGCCAGGTATCTGGTAGTTCCGGAAGGAAAAGAGGCACCGGACGGTCTGGATGAAGATATCAGGGTACTGCAGCAGCCTCTTGATACCATCTATATGGCTGCAACTTCTCCAATGGCTTTGTTTGATGCCATTGGAAGTGTTGATTCTATTAAATTATCCGGTCTGGATGCTTCCGGCTGGTATATCCAGGCTGCAGCAGATGCCATCAACAACGGGGATATGACCTTTGCCGGAAAATATGATGAACCGGATTATGAGCTTCTGGTTGGGGATGACTGTGATCTTGCCATTGAGTCAACCATGATCCTGCATGCCCCCAAGGTACAGGAGATGATCGAAACTCTGGGAATCCCGGTTTTCATCGACCGTTCCAGTTATGAGAGCCAGCCTCTTGGACGTACGGAATGGATCAAGCTTTATGGTGCGATGATGAATAAGGAAGAGGAAGCAAATACCTTCTTTGATCAGCAGGCCCAGATCATTGAGAAATTAAAGGGTTTCACCAATACGGAGAAAACAGTGGCATTCTTCTATATCAATACCAGCGGTTCTCCAGTGGTCCGCAGCCCGAAAGATTATATCTCCAGCATGATCGAGGTTGCGGGCGGAAGAAATGTTTTTGCAGATCTTCAGGATGACAGTGGAAAAACTTCTGTATCGATTACAATGGAGGAGTTCTACAATACAGCTGTAGACGCAGATTACCTGATCTACAATTCCAGTATTGATTTCTCTGTAAAGAACATTGATGATCTCCTTGCAAAAGACAGTCTGATGGCTGATTTTAAAGCTGTAAAAGAGGGAAATGTCTGGGTAACAGATGATTCCATGTATCAGCATACAGACACCATCGGAGAACTGATCAATGACCTCAACCTGATGTTCACAGATGGAAGCGAGGAGGATATGACCTTCCTTCACAAGCTGAACTGACTGGGTTAACGGATAAACGATTTACATAAAAGATACCAGACTTTGAAAGCGGACTTCTGATAAGTGGTCCGCTTTCCTTAGACAAAACATAAATGGAGTATAATTAGAATGAGCAGACAATCCGATGGAACCAGTTTCCACATGGAGAACTTTAAGAGAAGATCTCGCTATACATTGGTTTTTGTTCTGTTGATCCTGGCATTTTGCCTGATCACAGTTTTGAATATCAATACAGGAAATGTTCATATTTCCCTGTCTGAGATCGTAGATATCCTTTTGAAAAAAGCCACTGACACCAAGGAATACAGCATCATCTGGAAGATCCGTCTTCCCAGGATCCTGATGGCTGCCATCCTTGGAGGTGCCTTGTCTTTATCCGGTTTTCTTCTTCAGACCTTTTTTGAAAATCCCATTGCAGGACCTTTTGTTCTGGGAATTTCCTCGGGCGCCAAAATGGTAGTCGCACTTACTATGATCTACTATCTTGAAATCGCCCAGAATGTAACTTCTTATACTTTGATCATCGCTGCCTTTATCGGTTCCTTGATTTCCATTTGCTTTATTCTTTTGATTTCCAAAAGGATCAAGCACATGGCTACTCTTCTGGTTGCGGGAATCATGATCGGTTATATCTGTTCCGCAGTTACAGACTTTGTGGTAACCTTTGCAGATGATTCCAATATTGTAAATCTTCATGGATGGTCACAGGGAAGTTTCTCTGGTATGAGCTGGAGCAATGTTTACATTTCCTGTGCAGTTGTGGGTGTCACCCTGCTCCTTACGTTCCTGCTGTCAAAGCCCATCGGGGCTTATCAGCTGGGAGAAGCTTATGCGCAGAGTATGGGTGTGAATATTAAATTTTTCCGTGTTGCATTAATCCTGCTTTCCAGCATTTTGTCTGCAACAGTAACTGCTTTTGCAGGACCTATTTCCTTTGTTGGAATTGCAGTTCCATTCCTGATGAAAAGAAGCTTTGGTACATCCAGACCGTTGATCATCATTCCGGGAACCTTCCTGGGAGGTGCTGTTTTCTGTATGATGTGTGACCTGATCGCCAGAATGGCGTTCGCGCCTCTGGAGCTGAACATCAGCACCGTTACCTCCATCTTTGGAGCACCAGTTGTTATTTTCATGATGTTGCGAAAGAAGAGAGGAAACTAAAATGGACAATTATTATTTTCATATGGACAACCTTTCTGTTGGCTACAATCGAAAGGCACTGATCCACGATATTTGTATTGGAATAAAAAAGGGAGAGATCGTAACTCTCATTGGTCCCAACGGTTCGGGGAAATCCACGATTTTAAAAAGTATTACAAGACAGCTGCAGATCATTGGCGGAAAGGTCTATTTTGATAACCAGAATCTGATGTCCTTTTCCTTCCGGGATCTTTCTACCCGTATGGCGGTAGTTCTTACTGAGAGAATGAAGCCGGAGCTGATGACCTGCCATGACATTGTGGCAACCGGCCGTTATCCTTATACTGGAAGGCTTGGCATTCTTACAAGGGAAGATGAAGAAAAGGTAGAAGAGGCCATGAAGGCGGTACATGCAGAAGCTCTTGGCAGCCGTGACTTTAACAACATCAGTGACGGACAGCGCCAGAGAGTGCTTCTTGCACGCGCTATCTGCCAGGAACCAGATATTATTATCCTGGATGAGCCTACTTCTTTCCTGGATATTAAGCATAAGCTGGATCTTTTATCCATTCTCCGGGATATGGCGAAGAAAAAGCAGATTACGGTTATCATGTCTCTTCATGAGATCGATCTTGCACAGAAGATTGCTGATAAGATCATCTGTGTAAAGGGAGATACCATTTCCCATTTTGGAAAACCAGAGGAAATTTTTGAGGAGAATATGATCCGGGATCTTTATGAGATCAACAATGGTTTTTTTGATCCGCTGTTTGGAAGCATTGAGCTTCCAAAGCCGGAGGGAGAAGCAAAAACTTTTGTGATCTGTGGAAACGGCACTGGTATTCCCGTATTCCGGCGGCTGCAGAAGGAGCATACTCCTTTTATTGCAGGCGTTCTATACACCAATGATGTGGATTACCGCCTGGCAAGACTGATGGCCGACCAGGTGATCACAGAGGAACCCTTTATGGAAATCAGCGAGGAAACCTTCCAGAAGGCTCTAAAAGCCATGGAAAGCTGTGACAGGGTTATCTGTACAAGTGTACCGGTCGGAAGCTGCAATAAGCGGCTGGGAGAGCTTATAGAGGCAGCAAAGAAAAGCGTAAAAGTGCAGTTTGTATAAAGAAAAAACTCTATATCAAAATCAGTGAAGGATTTTAAACTCATTGATTTTAGATATAGAGTCTTTTTTTATAAAAATTAATTTAGCACAGCGGTTCCTTCATATGGGATATTGGCATGTAAGAAATAAGTACGTGTGACGCCTTTTCCTACGCGAAGCTGTATTTTCCTGTCTTTTGCAGCAGTTAATACAAATGCAGCATTCCTTCCAGTCCATTTCAGATCCACGCCAACTCCGCCACGTGCCAGGAACCCTTTCGCTTCCCCGTTTTTCCAGTCAGGCGGAAGGGCAGGGAAAAGGACGATCTCTTCTCCCTGGCTCTGCACCAGAAGCTCCGCCACAGCAGCACTGTAGCCAAAGTTTCCATCAATCTGGAAAGGCGGATGTGCACAGAACAGGTTTGGATAAATACCGCCGCCGTGAACACTGAGTTCCTGACCTGGCTCCACCACATGGAACAGGTTTTTCATAATCTTTCCAACATGTTCTCCATTTTCCATACGCGTCCACATCAGCAGCTTCCAGGCCAGGCTCCAGCCGGTACCTTCATCCCCGCGAAGCTCCAGGCTTTTTTGAACGCCTTTATAAAGCTCTGGTGTCTGAGGTGTGATCCCACGTCCCGGATGAAGCTCGTACAAGTGGGAGAGATGGCGGTGGTGCACATCCTGTTCCGGGAACTCCTCGTTCCACTCCAGAATCTGTCCCTTGCTTCCAAGGGCAGTTGGAACCATCCGTTCCAGTGCTTCCAGAACATCACATACAAGAGTGTTGGAAATCTTCAGCTCCTGGCAGCCCTGCACATAATCACGGAATAGATTGCGGGCAATGGCCTGTGTGTTCTCGCTATATAAAGCAACGGAGCAATCCTCATAGAACTGATTTTCAGGGGAGGTTGCCGGGCAGATGGCCAGTCCTTTTTCTGTCTCCTGAAGCTGTGCCATGCAGAACCGTACATTTTCTTCCAGAATCGGCATGATGGCTTTCAGATAATCTTTGTCCTCTGTAAAAAGATACTGGTCGAACAGGTTGCGGCAAAGCCATGCCTGTCCAAAGGGCCAGAAAGCCCACATAGCCATACCGGTGGCAGGAGAAGTTTTTCCCCAGATATCTGTGTTGTGGAAGCATGCTGTTCCCTCGCAGACGAAAATTTCCCTTGCTGTTTTCTGACCATTCTTTGCAAGCTTTTTGCAAAGCTCTACAAGAGGCTCCTGCATTTCCGGAAGATTTAAAGGTCCAGTCATCCAATAATTCATTTCTGTGTTGATGTTTACTGTATAATTGCCAAACCATGGCGGAATCAGGTCATTGCTCCAGATTCCCTGAAGATTCCCAGCCTGGGTGCCTGGGCGGGAAGAGGAGATAAGCAGGTATTTTCCGAAGGCAAACAGGAGTGCGTACAGCTCTGAATCAGATCCGCCCGCATTAAAGCGCGCCAGACGTTCCTTAAGATCTACATTCTGTAAATTCTCATTTTCACCTACTTCACTGTGAATCAAACTATTGGTGCCATGGTTTTTTGCAGGGGCATTTGGACTATCCCACAATTTTAAAGAAGTTTTTCCGTAATAGCTTCTATATTCCTGCACGTGCTCCCTATAAAGCACGTCAAATGGTCTGGATAAATTCTCCAGATCAGAATGCAGCATTTCTTTTATTGCCTCATCTGTGTACTGCTCTGGATATGGCTTATCAAATCCCTTGAAGCTGGTTCGGATCGCCATGCGGATTTCCAGTTCAGTGATGTTTTCGCATAAAATACCATCAGCTGTCCCGGCAGTGGTACCGCCTTTTACTTTCACAGTTCCCATTCCCATATAATGGATGCCCTGTGCTTCCGGTTCTTCAGGGAAAAGAAAATCTTCTGGCTTATTTTCCTGGATTACCTTAAATCCGCTTCGTCCCGGGCAGATTCCAGAGAAAGTAAAACCATGGTCCCCATAACTTTTTTCTTTCAGAAATCCGCCATCTCCATAGAGAAGAAGGGAAAATGGTCCATCTGCCTGGATCCGGTATACAAGTCCCTGGGAGGGGGCACTGACAAAGCTGGTACGGCTGAACTTTATGCCATTTTGCATATACTGGGCAGCTGCAGTGGCCGTATCAAGATCCAGCTTTCTCTTATAATCAGAAAGAGTTCCTGTCACAGTTCCCTGAAAATCCATATGGAGATCGCCAAAAGGAAGGTAAATCTGCACATCTTCGGATTCCTTTAGCTTTTCTTCCAGAACAGCCTTTGCATCCTCATAGTTTCCGGCTTTTGCCAATTCTCCGGCTTTTTTCACTATCTCCGGGGAAAGTCCAGTCTGTCCATTGTAAGGAGAGCCTGACCATAAAGTATCCTCATTTAGCTGTATGACCTCCTTCTCAGGTGCTCCATGGAGCATGGCTCCGATTCTTCCGTTTCCCAAAGGGAATCCCTCCAGCCAGCAGCTGGCAGGTTCTTTAAAATATAATTCCATACATGAACCCTTTCTTGCTTTGTTGTTGCGTTTTATAATGATATAGCCAGTCTATTATACAAAAAATATACCGAATAATCTATTAAAAATAAAAAAGAATGCAAAATATTGCATAAACAATGAAATATAATCCATAGATTAGGGGGATAAAATTGTATGAAGGTTTCTTTACATATATTATTTTTTACGTTATACTAAATTTACTGAAAAAAGGAGAGAAACAACTTATGAAAAAGAAGATTTTTACAAAAGATAACCTGATTTTCTTTTTAATTTTGAATCTGGGCCTGATCTTTACCGCAGTTGGAATTTCTATTTTTAAGACTCCAAACCACTTTGCATTTGGCGGTACCTCTGGTCTGTCTATTATCCTGTCTACTCTGTTTCCGAAGTGGAACGTAGGTGCCTTCATGTGGATCGTCAACGCAGCACTTGTTGTACTTGGATTTTTCTTTCTGGGGATCCGTTCCATGGGCTGGACTATTTATTCTTCCTTTGCCCTGTCATTTTATGTAAGTGCCTGTGAAGTGATCTATCCGCTTAGCTCCCCACTGACACATGATGTATTTCTGGAGCTGTGCTTTGCGGTTATCCTGCCGGCAGTAGGAGCTGCCATGGTGTTTAACGTAGGTGCTTCCACCGGCGGTACTGATATTGTGGCCATGATCCTTCACAAGTATACCAGTCTGGAAATCGGACGCGCTCTTCTGGTCAGCGATCTTGGGATCGTGCTGATCGCCGCGTACCTTTACGGAGCCCAGACCGGACTTTACTGTATTCTTGGTATGATCCTGAAGTGTACCGTGGTAGACAGCGCGATTGAGAGCCTGAACCTGCGAAAAGTCTGTACTGTCATCAGCAAATATCCAGATCAGGTGGAAGATTTCATCATCAACGATCTTCACCGTTCTGCAACGGAGCAGAAAGCTTTCGGTATTTACACCAAACAGGAGCAGAAGGTGCTGATGACTGTTCTCACCCGAAGCGAGACCAACCGCCTCCGTATCCATTTAAGACAGATCGATCCTCACGCTTTTATTACCATCGTAAACAGCAGCGAGATCATTGGAAAAGGCTTCCGGTCTATTTAATATTTCTGCTCACGAAACACTTATTTCTGCAATCTGTGGGCGTAATGCCAAAGAAATTCCGAAATGCCTTACTGAAATAATTATTATCGGAATATCCAACCCGGGCAGCAACTTCCTGGATCTTAATAGAAGGATCCTCCAGAAGTTCTTTTGCCCGGGTCATTCTGACCATAAGAAGGTATTCCTGAATGGTCATCTCATAATGCTGGCGGAAAAGGCGCGTCAGATACTCCTGGGTAAAGAAGTACTTCTTCGCATAACTGCTGACTTTAAGGGGCTGTGGATAATTCTGGTCAATGTCCTGGCGGATCCCGGCGACAACTTCATCCGGGGAAAGTTTTGGCGCTTCTTTTTCTAAGCAGGTACCTGCATTTCCCAATGTCTGGACTGCTTTATCAATGGCAGCATTTAATTCTTCCCGCGCAATTGGTTTTAACAGATAATCAATGGCACCACATTTCAAAGCAGCCTTTGCGTAATCAAAATAATCATACCCGCTGATCACAATAAAACAGGTATCCCTAAATTCACGGGAAGCCTTTTCCAGAAATTCCATGCCATTCATAACTGGCATCTGCATATCCACAAAAACAATCTGAGGCTTTATTTCCCGCATGGTTTTTAAAGCAGCAGCACCGTTGGTTTCCTGGTAAAATTCTGTAATATGATAATCCGCCCAGTGTCCAAGCCTGCTTATTGCAATTCTGGCAGGTGCCTCATCGTCAATGATCAGTACTTTATACATTTTCATTTCCCTTCTTTCTGATCGGCAGTTCCATTTTTACTTCTGTAAACTGATCTCCCTGTGATTCCAGAAACAGACCAGCCTCTCCCTGATATAATATTTTCAGACGGCTTGCAAGGTTGGGAAGTCCGATGGAATTCCCTTCATCTGTTGATTTTCCGGAAAAAATATCATTCAGTTCTTTCACTTTTTCTGGGAGAATTCCTTTTCCATCGTCGTACACACTGATGAGCAGCCGGTTATTTTCCATACATACCCGGATGATAATGTGAAGAACAGCTCCGTCCTCCGGCATTCCGTGTATAATGGCATTTTCCACCAGCATTTGGATACTGATTTTTGGAATCACTGTCAGATTTACCTTTGGATCAATTTTCTTCGTAACTTCCAGACGCTCGCTCAGCCTTGTTTTCTGTAGAAGAATATATCGGTCTACATAATCCAGTTCCTCCTGCAAGCGGACAAGTTCTCCGCCTTTAATGGTATAACGAAGATTTGCAGACAACGACACGATCATATCATAAATTTCCTGATGATCTGCAAGCAATGCTTCTGTCGCGATCGCTTGAAGAGTGTTATAGAGAAAATGTGGGTTCAGCTGGGCCTCCAAAGCCTGGAGCCTGGAATTTTTCTCATTGATGCTGGAAATATAGTTGGTCTCGATCAATTCATTGATATGGGCTGCCATGTCGTTATAGCTTTCTGTTAATGCACAGGTTTCCTTACAGCCTCCGCCAAAAGCCGTTGGAGAAAAGTCTCCTTCCCCCATTTTTCCCATCTGATGAGACAACCGCTTCAGTGGAATGGTGATCATCCGGATCATAAGTGTAACAATAATGATCAGACAGATGGTGATCACGGCGATCTGCATAACCAGAGGAAGCAAAAAGTCTCTTGCCCGGTCATCCCAGGCGCTTTTAGGAAGCAGAGAAAGCAGGACAATGCCAGTCTCTTCACTGGCCTTGCGAAGTGCAAGATAAGAAATTCCACCGATATTTACATTTTCAACATCGGAATGAAGCCCAAAAAGCTGCTTCGTTTCTTTTTCTTCCTGATTTCGAATATCCTCAGAACTGGAATATAAAAGCTCTCCGTCTGAATTATACAGACATAAGATCTGTCCATAATCCTGATGGTTTTTCATAAGCAGCCGCAGCTGTGTAGTATCTACATCCACATAAGACAAACTGACTGGTTCCCGGTTCCTTAAACGGATCAGGTAATGATAATACCGGAAAAACACATCCTCTGAATCAGAAGGCGCCAGATATTCATATTTGTCATTGCTTCCACATGCAATATAAGGTCTGGATGTTTCGGTATCTTTTACTGGTGTGGATGAAATATGCTGTCCTCCAACCCCTGCATTCCGCTCAAAACATAAATCCTGGTTCATTGCCGTAATGGAATAAGAACGGATATCTGTTCTGCTGTGGTAGGAAGACTGAATTTCCTGTTTTATGTCGCTGATTTCAGAAGAGGAAAGGGGTTTTCTCTTTAGCAGGGAATTATAGACAGATACATTCAGGCAGGGCTGTACACAAAAGATCCGCAGGTCTTGAATATACTGATCCAGATTTGCCACATCCATCTCCAGAATAGTCTGTGTGGAAGAAGTATATTCCTCTGCAAAAGACCTTGCCTGACCAGAATAGCCGCTGTATAAAATAATTCCAAATGCAAGAACGATCACAGACAGGATCACGACTGTCAGCTGCGTCTGCATGGATAAATTTTCTATTTTCTTTTTCATACATAAAACTCCTTTTTATTATGACCATATTATACAACTTGCGGTATTTATTCACAATATAAGAGATTATGGATGTCAAACTTTTACCATAAACAGTTTGATTTTTTCTATTTATTTGTAATATTGCATAGTGTATGATTGGATTATCAAAAAAACAAAGCAAGCTGCCGCGGGCGAAAAGGGCAGCAGCAAAAAGAAGGAGGATATGCATATGCATAAGAAACAAATCGCTTTATTAATGGCTGGTTTAATGGCTGTCAGCTCTCTTACAATGGGTTCTGTAACTGTAATGGCAGACGATGATCCGGTAGAACTTTATTTTATGTTTAATGGTCCGGAATACACAGACGCTTACCATGATCTGATTGATCATTACACTGAGGAACATCCAAATGTATCCATTGAACTGGAAGTCCTTCAGAATGATTACCAGACCGTACTCCGTTCCAGATTAAATTCCGGTGAGGTTCCGGATCTGTTCCTTTCCAGTGCATACAGCGACAATACTTTATATGCAGATTATATTTATAATCTGGATGACGAAGAGTTTATGAAAAACTTTTCCGAGACAACCCTTACATCTGTAACAGAAGATGGCCATATTACAGGAATGCCATTTCTGGTTCAGTCCCATGGCTTTATCTATAACAAAGCTTTGTTTGAGCAGGCGGGAATTACAGAGCTTCCAACTACCTTAGACGAGCTTCGCACTGTTTGCGAAAAACTGACAGACGCAGGGATTCAGCCATTTAGTTCCGGCTTTGGTGAGTGGTGGATCCTTCCGCAGACCGTTTATCCATCTATGAGTGATGCATATGATGGCGATTATGACAAGCTTTTTGAAGATGTGAAAAATGGAGATCTGAAATTTGGTGAGCTTCCGCAGGTTGATTTTGCACTTGATCTTCTGGATCTGATCAAGGAGTACAGCGGTGACAAACCAATGGAGTCCACCAATGACCTTCAGTGCTCTGATTTTGCAACCGGAAAGGTTGCCATGATCCACAATGGTTCCTGGGATGAAGCAAGTATCCGAGCTATTGCTCCTGATATTGATATGGGTTATGTTTATATGCCTCGTATGGACGAAAAAGCAGTTCTCGCAGTTGAGTCCAACCTTACCTTCCGTGTAGCAAAAGATTCCGAGAATCTTGATACGGTTCTTGATTTCCTGAACTACATGTGTACTTCTGATTATGGAAGAAGCTGGGTTCCGTCAGTGATCGGCGATATTTCCCCGCTTACCGGAGCTGACGCACCTGATACACAGCTTGCAGCTGAAACTGCAACTGCACAGGACAATTCCGTAACATGCCCATGGTGGATCTTCAAAGGACCAGAAGGTGTAGAAGAGCCATTTGGTACTGCATTCCAGAACTATGTTGCAGGAAATGCTGACCGCGATGAAACAAAAGAGGTTCTTACCCAGTTATTTGTTGACGCTTACGATGCAATGTAATTTATTATGAAATGATCTGTGATAACAGGGCGGCTGACAATTTCGGCAGCCCTGTTTTTCCGAAAAGGACAGGAGGTTTCTTTATGCAGGCAAACAGCCAGAAACGAAAGGCCAGAAAAACAGCATTAGAATTCGCAGGATATGTAGCCCCGGCAGTTTTCTTCATCACGCTGTTTGTAGGAATTCCTTTCGTTATGTGTATTTATTATTCCTTCCGTAAATGGAACGGAATTGGAAAAACATCAGAATTTATCGGACTTGAAAACTATATCCGGCTTTTTACCAATGATCCGGCCTTTGTCAGTGCGCTGAAATATACTTTTATCTATGCCATTGGAACAGTACTGATTGTAAATGTACTTGCCATTTTCTTTGCCGCACTTCTGGAATCCAAGATCAAAGGCAGAGGATTTTTCAGAGCCGCTTTTTATATTCCCAATATCATAAGCCTTGTTATCATTGGATTTATCTGGAAATTTATCTGTACCAGAGTATTTGAAGCATTGATGTCTATAACCGGATGGGGCATCTTCGGTCTTAGCTGGCTGGGAGACTCCCAGCTTGCGGTGTTCTCAACCATCATTGTTTCTGTATGGCAGAGCCTTGGCTTTTATATCCTGATCTACGTTGCAGGTATGCAGGGGGTACCAACGGAACTGAATGAATCCGCAGACCTGGATGGGGCAGGAGCCGTCCGCAGATTTTTCTCAATTACCATCCCGCTGATCATGCCGTCCATTTCCTTCTGCATGTTCCATTCTGTTGCCAATTCCTTAAAAATGTTTGAATTGATCTTCAGTTTGACAGGCGGCGGTCCGGGAACATCCACAACGTCAATTGCACTTGATATTTACAACACTGCATTTAACAACAGCCGTTATGGTTATGGAAG
Organism: Blautia sp. Sow4_E7; assembly: GCF_052116245.1. Lineage (NCBI taxonomy): Bacteria > Bacillati > Bacillota > Clostridia > Lachnospirales > Lachnospiraceae > Blautia > Blautia sp. Sow4_E7. The sequence goes on along the minus strand of NZ_JBQKLL010000002.1, from coordinate 28,877 downwards.
CGCCAAAAGTGTAATTCTTTTTATCATTGTTCTGGCGATTTCCGTAATTCAGGTTAATTTCTTTAAAGGCAAGGAGGTAGAGGCATGAGTAAAAAAAGCAAAGCACTTCACGGTGTGATACAGTTATTCCTGATCCTTTTTCTGCTTTTGTATCTTTCCCCTCTTTTCCTGGTGGGAATCAATGCTTTTAAAAGCTATCAGGAAATCATGACAGATGTTATGAGCCTTCCATCTGCTTTTACTCTTGACAATATAAAAAATGTATTTCATGATATGAAATATCCGGCTACTTTTTTGAATACACTCATTGCCACAGTGGTAGGAACTCTTGGCATTATCGTAATCGCTTCTATGGCAGGCTACAAAATGGCTCGTGTAAAAACCCGTTCCAGCCGTTTTTGTTTCCTGTTTTGTATTGCACCTATGATGATCCCGTTCCAGTCCTTTATGCTGACTCTGGTAAATGTAGCGACCACTTTACATATCAATGGAAAAATATGGGGACTTGCCATTATCTACTGGGGACTTGGTGCTCCAATGAGTATTTTCCTGTATCAGGGCTTTGCCAAAAGCATTCCCCTGGAGTTGGAAGAGAGTGCACTCATTGACGGTTGCAACCAGTTCCAGCTTTTTACCCGTATTATTTTTCCAATGCTGAAATCCTGTACCGCCACGGTTACGATTATCAATGTAATGTGGATCTGGAATGACTTTCTTCTTCCCCTTCTTATGCTGGGCGGAAGAAAGAGCAGCAAAACCCTGCAGCTTGCAGCCTACAGCTTTATGGGACAGTACAAAATGGAATGGCAGAACATTATGTCTGCTGCGATCCTGATCATTATCCCGGCGCTGATCCTGTATCTGATTTTCCAGAAATCTATTATCAAGGGAGTTGTAGCTGGAGCCGTAAAAGGCTGACCGATTTTCAAAGGAGGAATTGAAAGATGAAGTTTACCAATGGCTTCTGGCTTGTGAGAGATGAATTTCAGGCTGACTATGTAAGAGACATTTATGAGGTAGAAGAGCGGGGAAATGAACTACTGGCTTTCGCCCCCTATAAACAGATCCAGGGACGCGGGGATACCTTAAACATTGGAATGATGACCTATAGCTTCACCGCACCGGCTAAGGATGTTCTGGGAATCCGCATGGTAAATCACGCTGGAAATTACGTAAAAAGCCCATCGTTTGAATTGTACTGTGATTTAGATAAAAAACCGGAAAGTAAATGTGAAAAGGCTTCCGGCAAAGAAAAATGGACGTTAAGATCAGGAAATCTTTCCCTGGAATTTGAGACCGGATCTCCTGAAATGAAGTTTTATGGAGATGGCAGGGAGCTTACCTGTATCAAAAGCAAAACTACCGGAATGATGCACCACAAAGAGGGCATGAATTATCTGGTCTCTGGACTTAATTTAAGTGTTGGTGAGTTGGTTTATGGTCTTGGGGAACGGTTTACCCCTATGGTAAAAAATGGCCAGACCGTGGATATCTGGAATGAAGACGGTGGTACAGCCAGTGAAATTTCCTACAAAAATATTCCTTTCTATTATACGACCAAGGGCTATGGCGTTTTTGTCAATCATCCGGGACGTGTCAGCTTCGAAGTGGGAAGTGAGAAGGTAGAGACGGTACAGTTTTCTGTAGAAGATGAGGAACTGGAATACTTTGTTATTTATGGTCCTACTCCTTTGGAAATTATAGAAAAATACACAGCCCTTACGGGAAGACCGGCATTGCCGCCTAAGTGGTCCTTTGGCTTATGGCTCACTACATCCTTTACCACTAACTATGATGAGGCCACTGTAACCAGCTTTATAGACGGATTTGAACAGCGTAATATTCCACTTTCTGTTTTTCATTTTGACTGTTTCTGGATGAAAGGCTTCGAATGGTGCAATTTCACCTGGGATAAAGATATGTTCCCGGATCCGGCAGGAATGCTGGAACGTTTCCATAAACGTGGACTAAAGATCTGTGTGTGGATTAATCCTTATATTGCACAGAAATCCCCTCTGTTTGCGGAAGCCATGGAAAAAGGATACCTTCTCATGAAGGATAACGGAAGAGTATGGCAGTGGGATATGTGGCAGGCTGGTATGGGACTGGTTGATTTTACCAATCCTGATGCGTGCAGCTGGTACCAGAGTAAGCTGAAAGCACTTCTGGATGTGGGAGTGGATTGTTTCAAAACAGATTTCGGGGAACGTGTTCCTACCAATGTGAAATGGTTTGACGGCTCTGATCCGGAAAAAATGCATAATTATTACACGTATCTTTATAACCAGTGCGTATTTGAGCTTCTGAAAAAAGAAAAAGGAAAAAACGAAGCAGTCCTTTTTGCCCGAAGTGCAGCGCCTGGCGGACAAAAGTTCCCAGTACACTGGGGCGGGGATTCCACCAGCCAGTATATTTCCATGGCAGAAACCTTAAGAGGCGGACTTTCCCTTATGGACAGCGGCTTTGGCTTCTGGAGCCACGACATCGGCGGTTTCGAAGATGATGGCTCTGCTGATCTGTACAAAAGGTGGGTAGCTTTCGGACTTTTATCTTCCCACAGCCGTTTACACGGATCCAGTTCTTATCGTGTTCCATGGAATTACGACGAAGAAGCGTGTGAGGTGTTGAAATACTTTACAGAGCTGAAATGGAAGCTTATGCCTTATATTTATAGTCTTGCACAGACTGCCCACGAAAAAGGGCTTCCAGTAATGCGTCCAATGCATATGCAATACCCGGATGACAGAAACTGCACATATCTGGATCAGCAATATATGTTAGGAGACCGCATTCTGGTTGCACCTGTATTTTCTGCAGATGGAAAACAGGATTTTTATCTGCCGGAAGGAAACTGGATACATCTTCTTACAAAAGAACCTGCACAGGGAAACCAGTGGCATACTGGAAACTATGATTACTTTAGTCTGCCATTGTATGTAAGGGAAGGAGATCCTTTACTAAAAGTTATTTAATAGAAAGATCTTACAGGCACTGTCTGGCATGTTAGTCTCAGACAGTGCCTTTTCAATGTCAAAATAATGTTATTTTTTGTCAGAATAGGGATAGCTTTTGAGGTTGAAAAACAGTATAATACCAAATAGTTTATTTAAATATAGGTATTTACTAAGGGGGGGGAAAATGAAAAATACAGTTTTAATTGGAAAAGATGATTTTTATCCGCAGATTTTCCGGCTGGCGGTTCCCATTATTATTCAGAATCTGCTCAGTGCAGCAGTAAATTCTGCGGATGTGATCATGCTGAATTATGTGGGACAGTCTGCTATTTCAGCGGTGTCCCTGGCAGCCAATTATTCCAATATTTTATTTATGGTGTATTATGGCATTGGTACCGGTGCCTCTCTTTTATGCTCCCAATATGCCGGGAAAAAGGATTTTCAGGCCATTCATGTGGTGGAGGGAATCGCACTTCGTTTTTCTGTTATGATTTCTTTACTGGTTGCGCTGGTCGCTTTTACTGCGCCTCAGATGATGCTGAGACTGTTTACCAATGATCCGAAGCTGATCACCATTGGTTCCTCCTATATTCGCATTATGGGCGTTACCTATATCTGTTGGGGAATTTCGGAAATCTATCTGGCGGTCCTTCGAAGTATTGGAAGAGTGACCATCAGTATGGTACTGAATATGCTGGCATTTATTCTAAATATATTCCTAAATGCGGTTTTTATCTTCGGCCTGTTTGGTGCTCCGAAGCTTGGTGCAACCGGCGTTGCAATCGCCACCGCTACATCAAGATTGATCCAGCTGATTGGATGTGTGGTTGTATCTTTCTTTAGCAAAAATGTAAAACTGAATCTGGCGTATATGTTCCTTCGCAGTAAAGTACTATTTCAGGATTTTATTCGCCTGTCACTTCCTGCACTTGGAAATGACCTGTCCTGGAGCGTTGCTTTTTCCATGTATTCCGTAATCCTGGGACACCTTGGTACGGACGCAGTAGCTGCAAACTCCCTGGTTACGGTAGTGCGGAACATTGGCTCTGTATTCTGTTTTGCCATTGCAAGTGCGGGAACCATTCTTCTTGGACAGATCATGGGAAAGGGAGATCTGGAGAAATCCAAGCGATACGCTTCCAGAATGCTGAAACTGACCGTGATCACCGGCGCACTTGGAGGACTGATCGTTCTTGCCATTACTCCTTTTGTGCTGAAATTTGCTTCCCTGAATGACACCGCCATGCATTATCTGAAATATATGCTGCTTATTAATACCTATTACATTATGGGATCCGCAGTAAATACGGCTTTGATTGCAGGAGTCTTCCGGGCTGGAGGCGATACGAAATTTGGCTTGATCTGTGACACGGTAGATATGTGGGTGTATGCAGTGCCTCTTGGTTTCTTTGCTGCCTTTGTGCTGAAGCTGCCAGTGCTGTGGGTTTACTTCCTGCTCTGTACAGATGAGTTTGTGAAATGGCCCTGGGTTTTCCATCATTATCGAAAGGGAGAGTGGGCGAAAAATATTACCCGGGAGGATATTTTTGAACAATAGAATAGGATAAAAAATGGACACAGACTACAATGTCTTTATTACTGAACATCCAGTAATGGCATTGTGATCTGTGTCCATTTTGGTTAGATTTCTACCAGAATTCCCTTTTCTTTATCATACTTACAATACTTGCCGTTTCCGGAAATAAACGGCTGATAGGTATTGGTACGAGTATCTTTCACATATACGATTCCCGTAGCGATCATTTCTACCAGGGAGAAGCGTTTGCTCAGGCTGGAAATCCAGGCGTATGTCTTGTTGCTGTCTGAGTCAGCTGCCACCAGACTGTAGCCTTCTTCACATGGTTTCAGTGAGAAGTAAATTTTCTCCGGCTTGGAAGTCTCTTTAAATACCTGGCTTGCTATGTAAGAAGAGAAGTTCTTCTCTACAAACTGCTGGAAAGAATACAAGGTGTAAACCTCCCCGCTGACTTCATCTGTGATCCGGTCCCCGCGTTGCAGACGTGCCTTGATCAGTGACAGCGTCTCAATGGTCCAGTTGATAAAAGAGATGCTGCTGTAGGTCATGCTCTCCAGAAGCTGGTCGATCAGCTTCTTCGTGAGAACATTTGATTTCGTTGCTTCGTTAAATAATTCTTCGTTCATAATCCGCACCCTCCATAACATATATATGGTAATTGATAATTTTTATTATAGAATGATATTTGGTTAAAAGCAATAATTTCTGTTCTTTTTTCGCTCTTTTTTTATATAATATTTGCCTTTGTAAGAAAACCGTGTTATCATCATAAGAGTTGAACTTTACAAGAAGCAAAACAAATTTAAAGTATGTGGAAGGGAAAACTTATGGAAAAACATCATCACGAGCGAAGTACATTTTCCGGAAAACTGGGATTTGTACTGTCCGCAGCCGGAGCTTCCGTAGGATTGGGAAATATATGGAGATTTCCTTATCTGGCAGCGAAATACGGCGGCGGAATCTTTTTACTGATTTACATTATTCTGGCACTTACCTTCGGGTATTCTATGATCGTAGCAGAGACCGCTCTTGGTCGAATGACCAGGAAAAGTCCTGTAGGAGCTTTCGGAAAATTTGGCAAATCCAAATGGCTTTCCTTTGGTGGCTGGATCAACGCCATTATTCCAGTGCTGATCGTGCCTTATTATTCTGTTATTGGCGGATGGGTGATCAAATACCTGATCGAATATGTGAAAGGTAACAGTCAGAAGCTGGCAGAGGATGGATATTTCTCTGAATTTATTTCAAACGGTACTTCTACAGAAGTCTGTTTCCTTGTTTTCGCGCTTTTAACAATTGCCATTATTTATGCAGGAGTCCGAAACGGAGTAGAGCGTGTTTCCAAATTTATGATGCCGATCCTGGTATTTTTATCTGTACTTATCACCGTTTACTCTGTGACAAGACCTGGTGCCCTTGCCGGTGTAAAATATTTCCTGGTGCCAAATCCCCAGAATTTCTCCTGGATGACAGTGGTGGCGGCTATGGGACAGATGTTCTATTCCCTGTCCATTGCAATGGGTATTCTGGTGACCTTTGGTTCCTATATGAAAAAGGAGGTATCGATCGAAGGTTCTACCAAAAATGTAGAAGTTTTTGATACCGCCATTGCGATCATGGCAGGTTTGATGATCATTCCGGCTGTGTTTGCATTCTCAGGCGGAGATCCAGACACCTTGCAGGCTGGTCCGGCGCTTATGTTTATTACAATTCCGAAAGTTTTTGCAAGCATGGGACTGGGAACTCCAATTGGAATCCTGTTCTTTGTGCTGGTGCTTTGCGCAGCACTTACCAGCTCCATTGCTCTGACGGAGAGCGCTGTATCTACTTTCCAGGATGAGCTGAGATGGCACAGAAAGAAAGCAACGGTTATTGTAGGAGTGATCATGATCCTCCTTGGAACCCTTTCTTCTCTTGGCTATGGACCGCTCGGTTTTGTAAAGATCATTGGCATGCAGTTCCTGGATTTCTTTGATTTCCTTACAAACTCTGTGATGATGCCGATTGCAGCCTTTGCAACCTGTATCCTGATTTCCAAAAAAGTGGGAATGGAGAAGATCGAAGAGGAAGTGGTTGCCGAAGGCGGCACTTTCCGCAGAAAAAAAGTGTTCAACTTTATGATCAAGTATCTTTGCCCGATTTTTGCAGCCATCATCTTGCTTAGTTCTGTGGCAAATGCATTTGGATTGATTTCCATGTAAATATTTTCATATCAGAATCCTACAGTCTATTTGTTCAGACTGTAGGATTTTTTTAGTTCTTAAATGGATATGTCGCCTATCGGCGACATTACTATATATGAAAGTCAGTTACTCCGCACCTACGGTGCTCCCGTAACTGCCGACCGCATTCGTAATTCGGACTATCGTCCTACTTACTCATACGGTCTAGCCTGTCCGATATCCATGAATTCGCTCATGCAAGCATGGCTCATTCATGGCTGCCGTCCAGGACTTTCATAGTAAAATTATATAAATAATACAAAAATAAAAAGAATTACACTTGATTTATGTATAATATGCCAGTATAATAAATCTAAATATAACCTTAATCGCTTATTTTTCTCAATTACCTATTTAGAAAAAAGGAGTTTTTATGGAAACACGAGTCGCTGTGATCAGCATCATTGTGGAAGATACAGATGCTGTGGAGCCGTTAAATGAGCTGCTTCACAGCTATGGGAAATACATCATCGGACGCCTTGGCATTCCCCACCGGGAAAAAGGGATCAACATTATCTGTGTGGTGCTGGACGCACCCATGAACCAGATCAATGCCTTGTCCGGTTCACTTGGAAGATTAGACGGTATTTCTACCAAGGTAGCATATTCCAAAGTCTGAGGAGAAAAACACTGCCTATGATTCAGGAAAACAAAAAGCGGATGGATCTGCTGGAGCAACAGCATATTCTCCCCCGTGAGGAACTGACTGCACTTCTGGATGGACAGTGTGAAGAGCTGTCCGCCTATCTTTTTCCAAAAGCGGACAGGATCCGCAGGGAAAATTACGGTACAGATGTCTATGTGCGCGGTCTTATTGAATTTACCAACTATTGCAGAAACGATTGCTATTACTGTGGAATCCGCCGTTCCAACCGAAACGCCCAGCGTTACCGTCTGACGGAAGAGGAAATTCTTGGATGCTGTGAAGAGGGCTATCAGCTTGGTTTTCGGACCTTTGTACTTCAGGGAGGAGAGGATCCCATATATTCACCAGAACGGCTGGAAGCTCTGGTGCGTGCCATAAAGTCTCATTTTCCAGACTGTGCCATTACCCTTTCGGTAGGAGAACACGGGAAAGAGACATATCAGCGCTGGTTTGATGCGGGGGCAGAGCGGTATCTTCTCAGGCATGAAACCGCTGACGACAGCCATTACCGGATTTTGCATCCGTCGGAATTATCCTTGCAGCACCGCAAACAGTGTCTGTGGGATCTAAAAGAGATCGGCTATCAGGTGGGCTGTGGCTTTATGGTCGGTTCCCCAGGGCAGACCAGTACCCAGCTTGCAGAAGATCTGCTTTTTATCCATGAATTGCAGCCGGAAATGGTTGGAATTGGCCCGTTCATCCCACAAAAAGACACGCCATTTGGAAAAGAAACAGCAGGAACCCTGGAGCAGACTTTATTCCTGCTGGGGATTATCCGGTTGATGCTCCCGCAGGTTCTTTTGCCCGCCACCACTGCACTTGGAACCATTCATCCAAGGGGACGGGAGCTGGGAATCCAGGCAGGAGCCAACGTATGTATGCCTAATCTTTCCCCTGTAGCAGTCAGGGAAAAATATGCCTTATACGACAACAAAATATGCACCGGTGACGAGGCTGCACAGTGTCGGAACTGCCTTGCCGCCCGTATGCAGTCCATCGGATACCAGGTTGTGGTATCCCGGGGAGATCATAAATCACGAACAAGCACGCCTCACATGAGGGCTTGAAAATATTATCTAACCCCAAATCTACTGACAGGGAAGAAATGATCTGACCTGAAAGAAAGGAGCTAATTTATGTACAATCCCAAATCATTAAAAGCAGAGGAATTTATTGACCACCAGGAGATCCTGGACTCACTGGCCTACGCAGATGCCCACAAGGATGATATCGCCCTGATCGATGAAATCTTGGAAAAAGCAAGGCTTCGAAAGGGCTTAAGCCATCGCGAGGCTTCCGTACTTCTTGCCTGTGACCAGGAAGATAAGGTTCAGGAGATTTATGCTCTTGCAGAGCAGATCAAAAAGGATTTTTACGGCAACCGTATTGTGATGTTTGCCCCTCTTTATCTGTCTAATTATTGTGTAAATGGATGTATTTACTGTCCATATCATGCCATCAACAAACATATTCCACGAAAAAAACTGACCCAGGAAGAAATCAAAGCAGAAGTGATCGCCCTTCAGGATCTGGGACACAAGCGTCTCGCGATTGAGGCTGGAGAGGATCCTATCAACAATCCAATTGAATATATTCTTGAATCGATTAAAACAATTTATTCCATCAAGCATAAAAATGGGGCCATCCGCCGTGTAAATGTAAATATTGCGGCTACAACAGTGGAGAATTACCGCAAGCTTCATGAGGCGGGAATAGGTACTTATATTCTTTTTCAGGAAACCTATCACAAGGAATCCTATGAACAGCTTCACCCATGGGGACCAAAGCATGATTATGCATATCATACAGAGGCTATGGACCGTGCCATGGAGGGCGGTATTGATGATGTAGGACTTGGCGTTTTGTTCGGACTGGATAAATACCGTTATGAGTTTGCCGGTATTCTGATGCATGCAGAGCATCTGGAGGCAGTTCACGGAGTGGGACCGCATACCATTTCTGTGCCCAGGATCTGTCCGGCAGATGACATTGATCCAAGTACTTTTTCCAATGCCATCAGTGATGATATTTTTGCAAAGATCGTGGCTTGTATCCGGATTGCAGTTCCTTATACGGGCATGATCGTTTCTACCCGTGAGAGCCAGAAGTGCAGGGAGAGAGTGCTTCATCTTGGTATTTCCCAGATCAGCGGCGGTTCCCGTACCAGTGTGGGCGGATATACGGAAGAAGAGCGGCCAGAGGATACGGTTCAGTTTGATATTTCTGACAGACGCAGTTTGGATGAGGTTGTCTGTTGGTTGATGGAGATGGGATATATTCCGTCGTTTTGTACAGCTTGTTACAGGGAGGGACGTACTGGGGACCGGTTTATGTCTCTTTGCAAGTCTGGGCAGATTCAGAACTGTTGTCTGCCGAATGCGCTGATGACGTTGGAGGAGTATTTGCAGGATTATGCTTCTGCGAAAACAAAAGGACTGGGAGAGGAAATGATCCGTCAGCAGCTGAAGGATATTCCGAATGAGAAGGTTCGGGGAATTGTGATGGAAAGATTGGAGAAAATCGTGCAGGGAGAGAGGGATTTCAGGTTTTAAGCTACATGAATATACATTGCAAAATCGCTGGTTGTTGAAAAGTTGTAGTAAAACAGCAGGAAGGATTATTTTATGAGTAGTTTAAATCAAACACCTTCTGCAAATCGTCTTCATATCAGTTTCTTTGGGTGTCGGAATGCGGGGAAATCCAGTGTGGTGAATGCAGTTACCGGGCAGGAGCTTTCCATTGTGTCGGACATAAAAGGAACTACCACGGATCCGGTGACAAAGGCGATGGAACTTTTGCCCTTGGGACCGGTAGTTATTATTGATACCCCTGGTATTGATGATGTGGGGCAGCTTGGGGAACTGCGGGTGCGGAGGACGAAGAAAATTTTAAATAAAACGGATCTGGCAGTTCTGGTAGTAGATGGGGCTATTGGAATGCAGACGGCAGATCAGGAATTGGTGGAATTATTTCAGAAGAAAGAAATTCCTTATCTGGTTGTGTATAATAAGGCAGATCTGGTACAAAGTGTTCCAAAAGATGGAGAAAATGAGATCTGGGTTAGTGCGGCAGAGGGAACCAATATTTACGAATTAAAGGAACGGATTGGTGCCCTGGTAAAAACAGATACTATGACACGTAAACTTGTGGGACAGCTGCTGAAGCCTTTGGACATGGTGATCCTGGTCTGTCCCATTGATGAGTCGGCACCTAAGGGGCGCATGATCCTGCCACAGCAGCAGGCAATCCGTGATGTGCTGGAAGCTGGCGCCATTGCTGTTGTGATCCGGGAGCATGAGCTTGCTGCCACATTAGAGCGGCTTGGAAATCAGGCTGCGATGGTGGTTACAGACAGCCAGGCCTTTGCCCTGGTGGGAAAAGAAACACCGGATTCTATTCCGCTGACTTCTTTTTCCATCCTTATGGCGAATTACAAGGGATTTCTGAAAACTGCGGTAAATGGGATTTCTGCATTGAAAAATCTGAAGGATGGTGATAAAGTTCTCATTGCAGAGGGCTGTACTCATCATCGCCAGTGCAACGATATCGGAACGGTGAAGCTTCCCAACTGGCTGAGAGCGTACAGTGGAAAAAAGCTGGAATTTGAATTCTGTTCCGGGCGGGATTTCCCGGAGGATGTAAGTCCGTATGCGCTGGTTGTGCACTGTGGAGGATGTATGCTTACGGAGAGGGAAGTTCAGTATCGTATGCGCTGTACGGTAGATCAGGGAATACCATTTACCAATTATGGGACTGTGATCGCTATGGTGACTGGAACCCTGGAACGAAGCCTGCGGATTTTCCCGGAAATACATGATATGCTAAAATAAAACAGATGATATAAATGCAGTTTTTTTAATTACAGAAGGGGCTTTCTGCAAAATTCCATAGAGGTCACCAGTGAAGAGGGAAAAGGTTCCAGATTTACAGTAACTCTGCCTTTTGATATTGCCAGTGAATCCGATATCCAGAAGGACGATTCCGAAATGGAAGCCTGCGATATTTCCGGTATCCATATTCTTCTGGTGGAGGACAACGACCTGAATATCGAGATCGCCGAAACCTTTTTAACAGATGCCGGGGCTATTGTCACCAAAGCCCACAACGGCCAACAGGCTGTTTATGCTTTCAGCGAAAATCCGACAGATTATTTTGATGTGATCCTGATGGACGTTATGATGCCGGTTATGGATGGCTACGAAGCCACCAAAAGGATTCGAAGCCTGGACAGACCAGATGCGAAAAACATCCCCATCTTCGCCATGACAGCCAATGCTTTTGCCGAGGATGTGGAGGAATCCAGAAAAGCAGGAATGAATGAGCATATTTCCAAGCCTCTTGATATTGGAAAAGTGAAGGCGACCATTGCCAGATATATTAATCATAAGAAGATTTAAAATTCAAATTATAAGAATTTCATCTAACTAAGAAAAGCTTCTCTCCGAAGATCTTGGAAAACAGGAGAGACGCTTTGATTATCTAATTATTATGTTATTTTTTACTAAATGGAGAATCATTCTATGAAGTCAATATATAACATTGCGATCTGTGACGATGAGGCCGCTGACAGAACTTACCTGTCCATGTTAAGCCGGGAATGGAGCAGTAGAAATGCCTGTTCTGTACAGATTTCAGAGTTCACCTCTGCTGAAAGTTTCCTGTTTCGATACGCAGATAAAAAGGATTATGATATCATTCTTCTGGACATTGAAATGGGAGAAATGGATGGCGTATCCATGGCCCGAAAGCTGCGCCAGGACAATGATACCATTCAGATCATATTCATTACCGGATACGCAGATTACATTTCAGATGGCTATGAGGTAGATGCACTTCACTATCTGATGAAGCCTGTAAAAGAGGAAAAACTGTTCCAGGTTCTGGATAAAGCAGCGAAAAAACTGGTTTCAAAAGAGAAGGTGCTGAACCTTATGTCCAGCGGAGAAATGGTGCGGATTCCGGTTTATCAGATCCATTATGTTGAAGTAAATGGCAATTATATTACCATACATGGGGTTCAGGAAGTTATCCTGAAACTCACATTAAGCGAGCTGGAAAAGATGCTGGATTCCCGCTTTTTCCGGGCAGGACGTTCCGTTTTGGTGAATTTGACAAAGATCAGAAAAGTCACAAAAAAGGAGATGTACCTGATGGATGGAAGCGTAATTCCGCTTCCCAGAGGAGCTTATGAAGCAGTTAACCGGGCAATTATTGATATGACAGATTAACCACCAAAGTAAATACGAATGGAGTAATTTTATGAGATTATTCTGGAAAAAAGCAGATAAAAAACTGGCTGTTTACCAGCAGGAATTAATCGAAACCCACTATCAGGAAGTGGACAATATGTACCGCCAGATCCGTGGCTGGAGGCACGATTACCGCAATCATATCCAGACCATGAAAGCCTATGCAGCAGCGGAGGACTGGGATGCGATCCGTCATTATCTGGATCTTCTGGATGAGGATCTGACAACTGTGGACACAGTGATCAAGACTGGAAATGCCATGACAGATGCCATCTTAAATTCCAAAATATCGCTGGCAAAATCGAAGAATATCCAGGTAATTGCAGATGCGGATATTCCTGTAAAGCTGAAATCCTCAGAGATTGACCTTTGCTGTATTATTGGAAATCTATTTGACAATGCCATTGAAGCTAGCATGGAACTGCCTGAGGAAAAGCGGATCATCCGGCTCTATATGGATATGAAAAGCACCCAGTTATATATCTCTTTTACCAATTTTACAGCTGGAAAGAAGCTGAAAAAGCAGGGCAATCTTTTTAAAAGCACAAAGGGAGAAGGACATGGTTTCGGGTTGATCCGTATTGACGAAATTGTGGAACGACTGGACGGATATATCAGCCGGAACAGTGAAGACGGAGCTTTTACCACAGAAATTTTACTGCCGCAGATATAAAGTTGAATCTTTGTTTTTTGCCCTGCTGCAAAATTTGATTGTGTTCTTAATTATTCCTGCAATTACAATTCATCACCCAAACCAGGCAATTCGTCCCCAGAATAATCTGGGGATATTTTTTCTGCTAAACTGACTGGAAAGATAGTTACTGCTACTGCATATACCAGAAATACTTCACTTCGTTGGAAAGCCCCACGCATTTCCAAGAGAAAGGAACTGCTATGTCTGAGAAAAAAGTCCCTCGAAAATACAATACAATTCAGAACATATGGTTTATGATCAAACTGGCCTGGAAGTCTAAGGAGAAGAAAGTTCTGGTAATTGGAAGTCTTATTTCACTGCTGACAGTTATCCAAAATCTTCTGAATCTCTATGTATCCCCGGTGATTCTGGGTGCGGTAGAAGACCATGTTTCTGTGCAGAATCTCCTCTTTATTATCGCCATTTTTGTACTTACGCTCATGGTAGTTTCAGCCGCATTGACCTATGTAAATGAGAATGCAATTTATGGTCGCATCAGTGTCCGCATGGAACTTGTAAATCTTATAAACCAGAAAGCATCTACAACTTCATATCCCAATATCCAGGATAATAAGTTTCAAAAGTTGCTGACGAAATCCGAAGAATATACAGACAACAATGCAGCTGCTGCAGAAGCAATCTGGACAACGCTTACTACTTTGCTTGTCAATTTAACCTGCTTTTTTCTCTATGCAGGACTGCTGACACAGATCCAGTCAATATTAATCCTGGTCATTCTTATTACTTCCGTGATAAGCTATTTTATTTCCAGAAATCTGGATGGTTATGAGTATAAACACCGGGAAGAAGAGGCGGAATATGTTCATCATATGTCCTATCTGTTAAATCAGGCAAAGGATATTGGTGCAGCCAAGGATATCCGTATTTTCGGTCTTCGATCCTGGTTAGAAGAGTTGTATGAAAAAAATTACAGGGCTTTTACTGCCTTTCACAGCAAGGCAGAGAGAATCCATCTGTGGGCCAGAATTACCGATCTTTTTCTTACTTTTTTGCGAAACGGAATGGCTTATGTTTATCTGATCTATCTTGTGTTATATCAGAGACTGAAGGTTTCAGAGTTTCTGCTGTTTTTTACTGCTGTAGACGGATTTTCCAGCTGGGTTACCGGAACTCTGGATCAGCTCCGCAGGCTTAACAGGCAGTCTCTTGATATTTCCGTAATCCGAGAATGCCTGGATTATCCGGAAGTTTTTCAATTTGACGGGGGAATCCCACTTAGCCTGGAAGCAGGAAAGGACTATGTAATTTCTCTTGAACAGGTTTCTTTTCGCTATCCAGGCGCCAGCCAAGACACCTTACGTGATATCAATCTGACCCTGCAACCAGGGGAAAAACTGGCTGTAGTTGGTCTCAATGGTGCAGGAAAAACCACTCTGGTCAAGCTGATCTGCGGATTCCTTGATCCTACGAAAGGTAAGGTGCTGTTAAACGGAACTGATATCCGAATGTATAACCGCAGAGATTATTATTCCCTGTTTTCAGCCGTATTTCAGGATTTTTCCCTGCTTGCAGCAACCATAGCCGGTAATGTAGCCCAGGCAGAAGAAATGGATATGGAAAGAGTAAAAGATTGCATCAAGAAGGCTGGCCTCACTTCAAAAATAGAATCTCTTCCAGAGGGTTATGAAACTTATCTGAACCGGTCCGTATACACAAATGCAGTGATGCTTTCCGGCGGAGAAACCCAGCGATTGATTCTGGCACGTGCCTTATATAAAGACTCTGTTTTTATTATTCTGGATGAACCCACTGCAGCTCTGGATCCTATTGCAGAAGCTGATATTTACCAAAAATACAATGAGATGACACAAGGAAAAACCTCTGTTTTTATTTCCCATCGACTTGCCTCGACCAGATTTTGCAGCAGGATCATTTTGCTTGAGCATGGAAAAATACTGGAGGAAGGAACCCATGAGAAATTACTAAAATCCGGCGGAAAATATACAGAATTATATGAAATCCAGAGCAAATATTACAGGGAAGGAGCAGAAAACGTTGAAGCATAATCAAAGAAATATGACCTGGAAAGAAATGCTGAAACTTAATCACAGGGCATACATGATCTTCTACAAAAAATATCCCAGGATGATCATTTCCCGTATTAGTCTGATCATCTGGAAAGCCCTTACTCCCTACGTAAATATCTATTTTTCTGCACTTATCATAGAGGAGCTATCTGGCAGCCGGGATATGGAACGCATTCGATCTCTGGTACTTGCTGTATTGCTGTCGGCAGCTGGGATCAGTCTTGTATCTGCACTTCTTGAGAAATGGAAAAACACGCAGAGTGCAAGAATAGGACTAAAGATTAAATATATTCTGTGTGAAAAATTCCTGGATATGGATTACGTTGATCTGGATGATACAAGGACTATGGACTTGTATCATACCGTTATCCAGAATCTGAATGGACAGGGCTGGGGGCTATATCATGTACTGGAAAATTATGAAGATCTGTGTTCGGGAGTATTGACGATCCTGGGCGGGTTTGCCCTGACTTTTTCCCTTTTTACCAGTCCGGTTCCGGAAACAGCAGGAAAATATACAGTACTAAACCAGCCGTTATTTTTGTTATTTTTACTGGCTGTTATGATACTTATCACTTGGATTTCTCCAGTACTTGCTGGAAAGGCAGGAAAATACTGGGCAATGTGTGCCGATCTGCATACCCTGGGAAACCGCATGTTTGCATATTATGGGCATCTTGGATCCGACATTCCAAAAGCAGCTGATGTAAGAATATACCGCCAGGAGAAGCTTTGCGAAAAGTACAATTTAAATAAAGAAAGCCACTATGGTTCCAAAGGATTATTTGCCAGCTTTTGCAAAGGACCGGTTGGACTTTATCTGGCTGCTGCTTCTTCCGTTTCTGTGATTTTTACAGGGATCGCATATCTTTTTGTGTGCCTGAAGGCATGGGCGGGAGCCTTTGGAATAGGAGCAGTTACCAGATATGGTGCCTCTATTACCAATGTTTATGGAGGTGTTTCCAAATGTATTACCACTATGGAAGATATGAGGAACAATGCTGCTTTTTTATCTCTTACTTTTGAATTCCTGGACATTCCAAACAACATGTACCAGGGCAGTCTGACCGTGGAAAAGCGCCGTGACAGGAAGTATGAGGTGGAATTTAAAAATGTCTCTTTTAAGTATCCTGGATGTGATGTTTACGTACTTCGAAATGTGAATATAAAGTTTAAAATCGGTGAGAAGCTGGCTGTAGTAGGAATGAATGGAAGCGGAAAAACCACGTTTATTAAGTTGCTTTGCAGGCTATATGATCCGACCGAAGGAGAGATTTTATTAAACGGGATTGACATCCGTAAGTATAATTACAGGGAATATATGATGATCTTTTCCGTGGTATTTCAGGATTTTAAATTGTTCTCCCTGACTCTTGGAGAGAACGTGGCTGCACAGGTTGATTATGACAGGAAAAAGGCGGCCAGAGCCCTGATGGATTCCGGATTTCAGGAGTCGTCCTTTACAGATAACCATCAGAATGCTTTTCCTCTGCTGAAGGATGGGCTGGATACCTATCTGTATAAGGATTACAACAATAAGGGAATCACCATTTCAGGCGGCGAGGCCCAAAAGATCGCCATTGCCCGGGCACTGTATAAGGACGCACCTTTTATCATTCTGGATGAACCTACCGCCTCTTTGGACCCGCTGTCAGAAGCAGAGATATATGAAAAATTCAACCAGATAACAGGCAACAAAACAGCTGTTTATATCAGCCACCGTTTGTCCTCCTGTAAGTTCTGCGATAAGATCGCGGTTTTCCACCAGGGTTCCATCATCCAGACCGGCACCCACCAGGAACTGCTCGCTGATGAAAAAGGGAAATATCATGAGCTGTGGATGGCACAGGCGCAGTATTATATATGATATGAAATCCCCTTTGTTTTTCGTAAAAAATGGTTGAACTTATATATTTTATACAATTGTAAACCAATTTTTCCTATGCTATAATGTTGTTGGCTAGTTATGTCTAACCAATGATGCTTTTATAGAACTTAAAGATTGGAAGGTATTGCTATGAGTGAGAAAATACAGCTTTCCGGGGTTCCGGAAACCATGCTGCAGACCATATATGCACGTGCAAAAGAGACGAAAAACAGAGGAGCTATCCGCGACCAGAAAGCAGTTGAAATTATAGAAAAACTGGACTATGATTTTTCCCTTGCGGACAAAGACGGAGCCATGCACAACGGCGTGATCAGCCGTACTATCGTGCTGGATAAACTGGTGACAGAATATTTACGAAAAGCACCAGATGCAGTGGTGATCAATATTGCCTGCGGCCTTGATACCCGCTGTTACCGCACGAAAAATTATTCCCACTGGTATAATCTTGACCTTCCAGAGACCATCGCAGTACGTGAAAAGCTCCTTCCGGAAAGCGGAAAGATTTCCCAGATCGCCATGTCCGCAATGGAGGATTGGAGTAGTCTGGTAGAAGCAGGAAGTAAGCCCGTTCTTGTGATCATTGAGGGACTGACCATGTATCTGGATCTGGCAAGTGTACAGCAGATTTTTCATATTATCAGCCGGAATTTCCAGAAAGCAACGGTACTGGTGGAAACCATGAGTCCATTTGTTGTTAAAAATGTGAAGGAAAAGTCCATTGAAGGCAGTCATGCCAAATTCACATGGGGCGTAAAAGACGGCAAAGAGATTGAAAAACTGCTTCCAGAATTCCGGTCAGTGGAAGATCACAGCCTGGTAGAAGGAATGGAAGTATTTATGCCTATTTATAAATTGATTGGGAAAATTCCAGCTGCGAGAAATATTTCAAATAAAATCCTGGTTTTGGAAAGGAAATAAACTACATATATCAGAAGAACCTTACGAACACAGATTGTCTGAAAAAGGCAGTTTGTGTTCTTTTTTGTGCTTCGTTACAATCTGGTTACACCACAGAGCCCAAAACAATGTATAATAGATATTACTTAATTCAACAGGAAAGGACAAGAAATGAAAGCCAGAATCCTTGTAATAGAAGATGAACCCGCAATTAATGACCTGCTCTGCATGAACCTGGAAGTCACCGGATATGAGACTGTAAGCTACTTTGATGGCAATGAAGCCAGCGAAGGCATTGCCCGTGACCACGATTTCCAGTGCGCCCTGGTAGACATTATGCTCCCTGGGAAAGATGGATACGCACTTTTACCGGAGCTGAAGCACTACAGCATCCCTGTCATTTTCCTCACCGCCAGAGCTGATCTTGCAAGTAAAGTAAAGGGGCTGAAGGAGGGGGCAGAAGATTATATTGTAAAACCATTCGAAATGCTTGAAGTGATGGTCCGTCTGGAAAAAGTTCTGGAACGTCACGGAAATATCCAGGAACAGATTCAGATAGAAGATATTACGATCGATACCGTGAGCCATACTGTTACCAGGAATGGAACAGAAATCTACCTGAAACCAATGGAATACAACTGCCTTATGATGTTCGTCCGAAATCCCAACAAAGCCCTTACAAGAGAACAGCTTCTCGCCGGTCTCTGGGGCGTGAAATTCGAGGGAGAGACCAGGACGGTAGATGCCCATGTAGGACGTATCCGCAAGAAGCTGGGCTGGCAGGACAAGATCAAAACCATTCCCCGTATTGGATACCGACTGGAGGTGGAGTTTTGAAACTTTTTACCAAAATCTTTTTGCAGGTGACATGCGTAATTCTGATTTTATCCTCTGCTATTTTTTTTTATACTTCATACCGCTGGGAGAAGCAGAGCATTCAATACATCAATAACTACGAATATACCAAATTCCAGAACAATCTTTTACAATTCGAAGAGAAATTAAGACTTACAAGCAGTCAGTCAGCAGGTTCCGATGAGAGAGTCCGAAACCGGATCCTGATCTATGCTTTCCGGCAGATTTTTCATGACAGCGCTGTTCTGTATCAGAATGGCGAAGAGCTTCACAACGGTACCACTTATGAGTTTGATGTCCAGGGAATCCAGAAGCAAATGGGAGAAATAGAATTACACGGAAAATGGTATGACATGGATACTTACGTCTATGATCCCATTATAAGCAAAATCGACGGCAGAACCCTGTTGCTTTTTTATTATTCCTCCACAGAATCAACTACAAAACTGAATTATCAGATTGTCACTTATAAAGATATTTCAGATGTTCTGGAGAAGAACCAGATTCTTTTTTACCAGGCAGGTGCGTTGACACTCATTGTGCTTTTAATTACTGGAACAATTCTTTTTTTCAGTCTGCGAAAAATCATGGCACCTCTTACAAGATTAAAGGAAGCCGCTGTCTCTGTATCAGAAGGAAACTACGATATAGAAGTTCCAGCTGAGGGTAATACAGAGCTTGCGCAGGTTGGGAAAAGCTTTAACCAGATGTCTGCTAAAGTAAAAGAACAGGTCCAAAGCCTTTCTACAATAAATCAGACCCAGCGGCAGCTGATGGGAAGCCTTGCCCATGAGCTGAAAACACCTATGACCTCCATTCTTGGATATGCAGATACCCTTCTTACAGTGCGCCTGCAAAAACAGCAGCAGGAGAGAGCACTATCCTATATTTCCAATGAATGCCGCAGGCTGTCACGGCTTTCTGTAAAGATGCTGGAGCTTACCGGGCTGTATGAAACTGGAGAAGCACGTTTTGCACCAGCAGAAATTTCCGTGAAAGCATTTCTGGATGATGCCAGACAGCTGAATCTCTACCGCCTGAAGGAGAAAAATATCCATCTTGAAATTCAGTGTGAACCTGCTGATCTGAAGAAAACTTTTGACAAAGATCTTATGCTAAGTGTGGTAAACAATTTTATTGATAACGCGGCGAAAGCCTCCCTGGAGAATTCCAAAATCATACTGTCTGCAACAGCCGGGAAGCTGATGGTCCAGGACTTTGGCAAGGGAATTCCTGCTGAAGATCTGGAGAAAGTGACCGAGGCCTTTTATATGGTTGACAAATCCCGCTCCCGGGCGAATGGAAGTGTGGGACTGGGACTTGCACTATGTAAGAAAATTGCGGATATACATGGGTTTCAGTTAAAAATTGAAAGTGAACTTGGAGAGGGCACTCGGATTTTTATTGAATGGTAGCAAAGTCTATTGGAGTATAAGCGTACAGGTAATTGTTTAGTTCCTTTATCATTGCATTTTTGGTTGTACCAGTTACATGCCAGATTACAACTCAGTTACAATTTACGGAAGATTCGGTGTAATTTCCAATGCTACAATCTATACCAGAACATGACCGAGAAGTTACCATTCGCAACATCAAACACCTATTCCCCTGGGTATTCGGTCATGTTCAAACACAGGAAGGGAGACTTCACACACAAATGAGAAAGAATATAGAAAGAATAATCGGACTTACCCTTTGCATGGGAATGTTAGCGGGATGTGCACAGACACCAGAATCGTCCCTTGTAAGGCAGAAGGGAAGTAAAGCATTGGATTCTTACAAAGAAGCGGATAACAATGTGGATATGGTAGAAAGTGACAGTTCCGCTGACCAGACAAATACGTCTCAGAGCACTGGTACTGCTGATTCGATAACCGCCATTGATGATTCTACAGATAACACCTCCGCTGCCAGAACCACCATCCGTGACCTGCTCAATGCGCCTGAGACATATAAGAGCCAGGTAACAGACGACACCGCTAAGCTTGTGGTAAATACAGATGCCTCTGTAGAGATTCCCGATGTGGAGAAGATCTCTGCAATTTCTGTTACACCGGCTGAAATTACACAGGATCTTCTGGACCGTATTACAGACGCCTTTTTCTCTGATGCGAAGATTTACACTGCAGACAGCTACTATGTCCAGACAAAGGATGAGATTAAGCAAAAAATCGACGAATTAAAAGAAGATGTTGCCAATGGAAATCTGGATCCTAATAATTATGGAACGAATGACAATGGCAATCTGGTATATGATATTTACGGTGACATCGAATACTGGGAAGGGCAGTATGAATCTGCCCCAGAGACAAAAAATCTGGTAGAGGGGCGTCCAACTGTAGGCGTACAGATATATAGTGATAACGGAGAAGTTATGGGAGATAATGAATTTACGGGGGTAGCCCAACTGGATGATGGTTCGGAATATTATTATCGTACTTCTTCCTGGGGAGCCTATCCCTTAGAAGTAAGGCTTAACAAGATTGCTAAGAAAGGCGGTTTGGAAGTTCCTTCTGATGCCACATGGATCGATTATTCCAGTAACTGTTCATACGAAAAGCCAACTGAGGAATCTATCGGAATTTCTCTGGATGACGCGAAAAAACTAGTTCAGGAAAAGGTAGATGCTATAGGACTTGGCGATATGATCCAATGCGGATGGAATTATGCCATCCAGACTTCTATTGGAACAGACGATACTCCCAGTTATCTTGGAGGCGGTTATGTGATCTACTATAGCCGTACCATAAATGGAGTTCCACTTACCTATACCATGGATGCTGGTGGAGCACTGGAAGATATGGACAGTACTATGGAAACCTGGGCTTATGAGAATCTTTATTTTTATGTAAATGCAGACGGAATTGACAGTGTGTCTTATAGCAATCCATACACTATCGGAGAGACTAAGACTGAGAATTTAAGCCTGCTTCCATTCAGTGAGATCATGAATATCTATGAAAAAATGATGATCGTCACCAATGCGGACAACCTGAGTTATGAAAATTCCAGGGTATATAATATTGACCGAATCGTTCTTGGCTATGCCAGAATTTATGAACCATCCACAGACGCCCATACCGGGCTTCTGGTTCCAGTCTGGGATTTCTTCGGATCTCGCAAGATAGATTCCGAGTATGATGGTGAGACCTATTCAGATACCACAGATTACCCCACCTGGAGCTTTCTTACCATCAATGCAGTTGATGGAAGCATTATAGACCGCAGTCTGGGCTACTGATATGAAGCAGATATTTGGAATTGTACGCTACAATTTCTTCGGCTTTTTCCGTAATCCCAAGGTAATTTTTACATTCCTTTTGGAATTTGTGCTCAGTTTTCTGCTTACAGGAAGGATCATGGTTGTTATGGAGAGCTATGACACGCCGGTCCAGGCCATTGAGCCTTTCCTGTGGACCTTCGGGGATGGAACAGCAGTGCTTCTAAGCTCCATGCTTTTGCTCCTACTGTTTTCAGACCTGCCGAAAATGACACCGGTCACTCCTTATCAGCTGATCCGCACTACCAAGAGAAAATGGCTCTTAGGCCAGTTCGTTTATATTACATTCGTAACTATTTTATATACATTCTTTATGCTTTTGTTCACTTCCGTGTTGTGCATGAAGGACAGCTACCCAGGCAATCTGTGGAGCGATACAGCAGCTATGCTGGGCTACTCTGATCTTGGAAAGAATCTGCAGGTGCCATCTACAGTACGCGTTATGGAAAGTATTTCTCCTTACGGTTGTATGCTGCAGGTATTCCTTTTGCTTTTTGGCTATTCCCTGGCTTTAAGCTTTGTAATTCTGGTGGGGAATCTCTACAAAGGAAAAACAAGAGGCATGGTATTTGGTCTGCTTTACAGTATCTATGGATTTCTTCTGGATCCCAATGTACTGGCAGCTGTTTTACATAAAGAAAAGTATGAGATGTATCAGATAAACGTGCTGATCTGCTGGATCAGTCCCTTAAACCAGGCCGTCTATGGGAAACATAATCTGGGTTATGATCCATTACTTCCCAAGCTCTGGCAGTCCTGTGTATTTTTTCTGGTTCTGGTACTAATACTGGTTCTTCTGGCGCTTCGCAGAATGAAGAACTATCCGTTTGAATTCCTGGGGGAAAAGGCATGAGTGGTGAAATGAAACGTATGCTTACATCCAAAAGCTTTCTGGCCGCCTGGCTGATCGCTTGTGTATCTCTTGGCCTTGGGCAGACTTACCCTAGTCTGAAGAAGTCTTTGCCATGCGGTACGTTTATAAGCCTTCTGGATAGCTCTATAAAAGGACAGATTGTATCCTTTGCTTTGCCTGTAGCAGCAGTGCTTCCCTGGAGTGATTCGTTCCTACAGGAGTATAGAAGCGGTTTTCTAAAAGCAGCACTGCCCAGAACCAGCCGCAGTCAATATGTGGAAGGAAAAGTTTTTTCTATTCTGATGTCTGGTTTTCTGGTCTGGATACTGGCGGTTCTGACAGTGCTTTTTGTTAATTTTGTTATATTTTATCCTTTGGAAATAAAAGGAAATTTTCAAAAAGATCAGCTGACAGAACTTCTAATGAAAGCGCTTCGCATGAGTATCCTTGGAAGTATCCTAAGCATCCTTGGCGGAATCTGCGGAACACTATGGGAATCCGCTTATATGGCTTACGGAATTCCTTTTATAAGTTATTATTTCGGAATTATTCTGCACCAACGGTATTTTAAAGATCAGCTCTGGTTTTACCCGTCAGAATGGATAACTCCCTCTGGAAACTGGGGGCCATACCAAACTGGTTTATGGTTATTTTTGTTATTATTTATGCTTGCGCTGATACCAGTACTAGGAGGTGTGTTGTATGCTAAAATCGAAGAGATATAAGCTGGCGGAACCAGGTTCCTGTGTACAAATAAATCATGTTACCAAGCGTTTCGGCGAGGATCTTGTTCTAAAAGAAGTAAATCTGAATCTGAATTACGGACAGGTGTATGGTATTGTTGGGAATAACGGTTCCGGAAAGACCGTTCTTATGAAGTGTATCTGTGGTTTTCTGCCGCCTACAACTGGAACCATCCACGTGTTAGGAAAACAAATTGGAAAGGACACTGATTTTCCGGAAAGCCTTGGTGTTATCATTGAGACACCAGGCTTCCTTACCCAATATACAGGAATGAAGAATCTGGAAATCCTGGCGGATATGCGGGGACTGATTTCCCAGGCAGATATCCGTCTTATTCTTCAAAAGGTTGGACTGGATCCAGATATGAAAAAGCCAGTTGGAAAGTATTCTCTTGGAATGCGCCAGCGTCTTGGAATCGCCCAGGCCATTATGGAGGATCCCCGTTTTCTCATTTTGGATGAACCCTTCAACGGACTGGATAAACATGGCGTAGCAGAGATCCGAGAGCTTCTTCTGGAATTGAAAGCGGCCGGTAAGACCATCCTCCTTGCCAGCCATAATGAAGAAGATATCCGTATTCTCTGTGACCATGTATATGAAATGGACGGAGGAATCTTGAAGGAAAGGACAGCCTGAACATGAGAGAAGAACAATTACAGAAGAAATTTGTTTTTGTCGTCAAAATAAGCGAGATCATTTGGATTGCTGCATCAACCGCCATGATATTATTTTTTATATTTCCTTTTGCAGTTTTTGCACAGGAGACTGATTTTGAAAATACAGAAACAGTTTTTGAAGATGAAACAGAAACTGCTCCTGATATAACCGCAGTTCCAGATTCAGACCCAGATCTGGATGGGTTCATATCTGGTGACGATTCTTCTGAAAAAGATAATACCATTCATGTTATTATTGAAAATGGCTCCGCTGGAAGTACAGACAACAGTAATACAGATCCAGCTGGTGATGGTACTATGACAGGAGGGGATACTTCTTATGGAGATGTTTATACCGGAAGTACAGGCGGAGAAACCAGCTCTTCTGGTGAAAAGATCCTCCACAAGCCTCAGCTGCTTTTAGAGGACAGTAATCTATCCAGTCAGACACTAAAAGCTGGCACAACCCAGGAAATGTCCGTAACCTTCCGGAATAAAAGCCGAAGCCAGAACGTATATGGATTGAAGATCTCTCTTTCCACGGAAACAAAAGGAATTGAATTTGATAAAAATTCTTTTTACGTGCAGCGTCTGACACCAGGCGAAGCTATCACTTTAAAACAGAATCTATCTATCGCAGAAGATACAGAGCCAGGTCAGGTAATGATTTTGTTTTCCCTGGAATATGAAGATTCCAAAGCCACCGGTGCCACTGGTACAGAAACTCTGACGTTTAACGTCACACAGCCTGTACGTGCAGAATTGGAAGCGTCTGATATTCCCTCTGTTTTTTACACGATGGACACTGTGGAAATTCCAGTAAAAGCACTAAATTTAGGACGGGATATAATATATAATGCGAAAGTACAGTTAGAAGCAGATGGACTAAGTCCAAAGGAGACGGTATTTCTTGGAAACATAGATGCAGGAACAGCCGCCGAGGGCACAATAAGAATATACGTAAAGGGAAGTTCCGGAGCTGAGAACTCTGCAGGAAAGCTGATTCTCACTTACGAGGATTCCACAGGGAACCCTTACCAGACAGCTGTGGATTTCACCTCTGAGATCAAAGAATCCCAGATCCAGTCTCTGAAAGTTGAGGATTCTCAGGAAGAAACCAACAGCTGGTGGTATTCTATTATTGCGGTTCTGGCAGTTTTGCTGGTTTCCATTATTCTGTTTCTTCTCGCCAGATTACATAAGAAATCCGTACTCCTGGAAGAAGCAAGAAAGGCGGCATCCCATTGAGAAAGAAAAAAATAGACAGCTTCATCTGCTTTTTGTTTCTTCTCATTTCGCTGGTTCTTTTCTTTTTTCTCAGACTTACCTATGAAATGCAGAAGGAGAAGCAGCAGTATACAGCCTTATTTTCTCTTGGAAATCTCAGTTACGACCAGGATTTTCTTAAAAATGCCACAAAAATAAAAGGACTTCAGGAAATCTGGCCAGTTGTGGAAGTCCCAGTAACGATAAAAATAGAAGACTATACCAAAACCACGGTCTTTAACGGAATTGATCCAGACGCGTTCACCGAAAATTCCAGGCAGGACAATTTGGGAAACACACCACTTTTACTTCTGGGAAGCAATTCTTTGGAAAACATGAAAGACTCTAATGGACATGCCATTTCAAAGAAACAGCAGAATACATATCTGAAAATGGGAGAAGAGCTTGCTATTACATATACTTTAGACAGTATCCGTTCAAGTAAAAGCTCTGCCGAAAATAGTAGTTCCATTTACAGCGGCAGTTCTATGGCTATGAACAATCCTGGTGATAATATTTCATCTGTGTCATGGCTCCCTTGTAAAGTCGCCGCGGTACTCCCAGGGGAAAACGACCAGATATATATCCCGCTTTCTCAGGCGAGAGCTCTGTGCAGTGAAACCGGCACTCCGTTGACGGTGACAAAAGTGTTGCTTAAGATAAAAGGAAAAGACAGTCTTGAAAGCGCCAGACAGTTGTTTGAATAATAAATATGATTTCTATCAAGTGTTATTCCTACCGTATGTTCCCACTTTAAGGGGTAATCCGTTTAGGCTGTCCTATACTCCATTTTTGACAATATTGTTATAAAATAATTCATAATCTTCTTGTCTCATTCATAAATCTGTAAATTGATTTTACAGCCAAAATGCTATACAATGGATAGCAACCAAGGAGGAGAGGATTATGAAACTGGATAAGAAAAATATTTTTACAATCCCAAATATTCTAAGCAGCTTTCGAGTGATACTGGCATTTGTATTTTTGATCGTATTTTATCAGTCAGGCCTGGATAACAGAGAAAACTATTTGACTGTGATTATTCTGATTTCCGCACTTACTGATTTTCTGGATGGTAAGATTGCCCGGAAATTTAACATGGTCAGTGAACTGGGTAAGATCCTGGATCCCATTGCAGACAAAATAACCCAAGGTGTTCTGATCCTATGTCTGATGAAAAAATATCCCTTACTTCGCTGGCTGTTCCTGCTTTTTGCAGTAAAGGAAGCCTTTATGGGAATTGTAGGTGCCAAAGTATTAAAGAAGACAGGCGAAAACAAAGGTGCAATGTGGTACGGAAAGGTTTGTACCGCCTTTTTCTATCTGGTCATGTTCCTGTTTCTCTTTATTCCAGACATTCCCATTCAGATTGCCAATGTGCTGATCTTGATGTGCAGCTTCTTTATGATTTTATCTTTCATTTTATATGCGAAGCGATATAAAGAATTGTTATCATAACCACCAAAGATACTCTCTGCAGATACAATTAATATAAGCATCTGCAGGGAGTGTTTTTTGGCAATTAAGTAAAAAATCCTTGACTTAAAGCCCTGTTTAACCCTTAATATAAAGATATTATCAAGAAAAAATCTCAATAAATCCAGAAAGGAATCACTTAAAATGCAGTATAGAAAACTTCCACATGGCGACGAGCAGATCAGTATTATCGGAATGGGAACTTCCGTTGTTGGAGAAGCCTCAGAGAAAAACGTTGTAGAAACTATCACATACGCATTGGATCATGGAATCAATTACATTGACCTGGCAGGGGGACATGCTGCTATTTTCCCTGGAATCGGAAAAGCTCTGGTAGGCAGAAGAAAAGAAGCCATGTTACAGCTCCATTTTGGTGCAGATTATACTTCCGGAGAATATGGCTGGAATCTGTCTCTTAATGGCGTGAAGAAATCCGTTGACTGGCAGTTAAATAAGTTAAAAACAGATTATATTGATTTTGGCTTCATGCATTGTCTGGATGAAGTCTCAGATCTGGAAACCTATGAAAAAAATGGAGTGCTTAAATTTTTACTGGAAATGAAAGAGCAGGGTGTTGTCCGTCATTTAGGTCTGTCCACCCATGCGCCTCAGCTTGCCAATAAAGTGCTGGATATGGGACTGATCGATATGATGATGTTCTCCATCAACCCGATGTATGACTATGGACAGGGTGATTTTTCCATTGGAAGCAGCTCTGAAAGATATGCGTTATATTCCAGATGTGAGAAAAAGGGGGTAGGCATTTCTGTTATGAAGCCTTTTAATTCTTGCTGCTGGATGGTATCAGGCGCACCATGTATGGGAAACCACCTACCAGATCCAGACAGACAAAGAGGTTGGCAATTTAAAAGTGGCTGTTCTTTCTGATTCCCATACCGGAACTACTTTCCACGGGGAAGGCTTTGCCGGACATATAAAAGAGATCGAAGCACAGAATCCAGATGTCTTGTTGATCGTAGGAGATTTTATAGACGACGATACTTCTAAAGAAGATATGATCCGCTGCTGTCAGGCTCTTGGAGAAATGAAGACCACTTATGGTGTTTATTATGTATTCGGAAACCACGATAAGGGGTATTATCCACCAGAGTACCGTGGATATGACGGAGATGACCTGATCGCAGAGCTTGAAAAAAATAACGTTCACGTTATGCAGGATGACGTAGAGCTGGTAGATGATCGTTTCTATATTATCGGAAGACAGGATAAATCGGAAGAGTATTCTGGCGGACGTAAAACCATGGCTGAATTAACAGAAGGCCTTGATCCAGACAAATTTTCCATCGTCCTGGATCACCAGCCACAGGATTATGATGCACAGGCGGCCTCCGGCGTTGACCTGGTTCTTTCCGGCCACACTCACGGCGGACAGCTTTTTCCACTTATGACCATCGAGAATCACAGCAACCTGGCTTCTGACGACCGCGTATATGGATATGAAAAAAGAGACAATACAAACTTTATTGTAACTTCTGGAATTCCCTGTGTGTTAGGATAATTGTCAGTGAAAGATAATTACTTTTGTGGTAGTATATAGCTATCACAGGAAGGGAGCTTTCACTATGAACTATAGTCCAGAATTAAAGGATGC